>JAXJRL010000037.1:0-26954 GCA_036310635.1 Muribaculaceae bacterium
GGCATACTGCATGCCGTTTTCAAGCAGGAGGTGGCCGGTGTAGTCTTCAATGTTGGGCGAAACATTCAGGCCGAAACCGGGCTTCCGGCGGGGTGTGTTATCGCAGCCGCCAAAAATCTCAAAACCTTTAAGAGTAAGGTCAGTATTTTCTTTTTCAAGATCGTCGCCGTCTTCATAATATCTGTCGAATAAACCACTTAAACCACTTTTGGCATTCTTCATTTTGAAGGCGCGCGAGCCGAAAAGACCGGCATCAACGGTCATATCGTTGAGGACGCAACGGATAGAAATGGTGAAGGGCTTATTAGCTTCTACATCCCATGCCTGGAGCGCTTTCGATGCATCGCGGGGGATGGTGACATAGCGCTGGCCGAAGGACTGCAGGGTGCCGTCAAAGGCCGAGTTGATGTCCTGGGCGGACGCGGGAGCGGCTGCCAGGAGGCCTGCGGCGGCTAAGAGGAAGAGTTTTGTTTTCTTCATAAGCTTGTTGGTTTTGTTATTTATTGTGTTTGTTTAGGTTTGTACCTTGGTTGGAAAGCAGCGCCGGGGGCCCGTAGGGGGCGCGCGGCATTGGGTTGTACGCCGAAGCCGACGCCACGGGTAACGCTGCTATCGGGCTGTTGTACAGTGTGTTAAGATTCGTTAGGCCGGGCATAGGCATGTCTGCCCTACGATTTCAAAGCGCAAAATTATAAAAAAATCACAAAAACGGTAAGAATCACCTAAAAAAATAACCCGCAATTATCAACATTCCGTGAATTTTTTTCCACCCCCGCCGCCCGTCCCATGCCGCCGCCCCGTGCCGCCCATGTAGGGACGCGATACATCGCGTCCACCGCCGGACGGCCTTCGTTACTTCGTTTCTTCGTGGTCAAAACATCGCTTGCACCGACCCCGGGCCCTCCGGACGTTGCATTTTAAACCACGAAGCCACGAAGGCAGGTGTCGCGCGGACGCGATGTATCGCGTCCCTACTAAATAGCACATCGCATAAATAGCACATCGCAGTCGGCGCAGTAGACCCAGCGCACCAAGAGCACCCGGCGCAAAAAAACAGGGCCGCGAAGCTCGCGGCCCTGTGGTGGTTTCAGGATCGGGGTCAGATCACTTGATCAGACGCTTGGTGACAGTCTTGCCCTGGCGCACGATGTACAGGCCCGGGGTCAGGTTGTCGCCGCTGACGCGCACGCCGCCCAGGTTGAAGTACTCGACCGGTGCGTCGCTGTCCTCGCCCGTGATGTCCTCAACGCCAGTGTTGACATCATCATATTCAACCGTGAAGTAGTCGATCGGCGCTGCGCCGGCGGCAACCTCCTTGGGGTTGGCCGGATAGTAGAGCGTCACAACGGGCTTGTGGATGGCGTTGGAGGTGGGCTTGTTCACTGCGTAGGTGTCGATGGCGGGCGCACCCTGGTATCTGTCGGGGTACAGGCCGTTCCAAGTCTCGCCGTCGGGGTGTACGCGGAAGTGGTATGCCTCCTCGGGGTTGTTGGCTACGGTGAGCATGTGCTTGCGCTCCATGCCATTCTTGTCCTTGCTGTAGACCAGCGTGAAGTCGCGGTCGTAGATGCTGGTGTCACAGCCTTCGCCCTCCTCGTGCATCTTCTCGTTGAAGTAGAGCTGGCTGAAGGTGGCATAGAGGTGGATGGCCCACTTGTGCATGCGGTATACGGCCATGTCGGCGCTGCCCTCGGCGGGCTCGGTGAGGTCGGCCATGGTCTTGGCGCCGTTGTAGATGCCGAACTGGTAGTAAGCGTCGCCGCTGTAGGTGGTGCCGTCGGCCATCTGGGTGTTGAGCTGCACGATGTGGAATTTGCCGTGGAGCATGTCGAGCATGTCGTCGCCCTCGGTGGCGGACTTGAACACGTTGTCAGTGCCGGTTACGGGGGCCAGGCGGTACTTCTCGTCGATCTTGTTGCCGGTCATCTGGCCCACCAGGTAGAAGGCCTTCTGCGACTTGGGACGGAACATGGCCACGATGCGGCTGTCGCCGTTCGACTTGATGAACGAGCCGTTGAGCACCGGCACGTCGTTGACATAGATGCCTACGAGCTCGTAGCCGTCGCGGGGCTCGGCGTACACGCGGAAGTCCTCGCCGTAGGTGGCGGCGGTGTAGTCCTGGCCCACCTTCATGGCATGGGCCTCGCCGTCGTAGAAGCGCTGCACGGTGAGGGTGCCCATCTCCACGTTGCCGTCCTTGTCGGGAGTGACGGGGGTGACGGTCACATTGCGCTCTTCGGGGAAGGCGCGGCCGCTCTGCACGGCGTTGTGGGTGTTGCCGGAGATGTCGATAAAGCTGTTGCCGCTGGCGTGTGCGAAGTCATGGGCCAGCAGCAGGCCGTTGCCGGCATCCATGATGGGGAAGCCCGAGTTCATGTCCTGCATGATCTGGTCGGCGGAGAGCGCCTTGCCGTAGATGCGGAGGTCGTCGATGGAGCTGTGCCAGATGTTAGTGAGGTCCACCAGGGGCACGCGGGTCTGTGTGCCGTTGACGGTCTTCACCTCGTGGGTGCCGGTCTTGGCGTCGAGATTGTAGCGGCTGCCGATCAGGAAGTCGAGCACGCTCTCTACGGGCATGTTCTTGAAGTTGCCGCCTGTGGTCGGGAAGAAGAAGCCGTTGTATACGCCCTTGTAGGTGGTCACCCACTCCTTGAGCACGCCGTTGAGGTATGTCGCAACGGTGTCGGTGTCGCCCGAGCCGGGCTTCACCACTATGGTGATGTGGTTCCAGCGCTTGAGCATGTACTCCTCGTCCTGCATGTGGCTGTCCAGGACTATGCGGCCGTTCTTGCCGCTCACGGTGGGAGTGGCGTTGAGGCCCACGCCGGGAATACCCTTGTCGTTCTGGCCGCCGAAGATCTCGAGGCCCGACATATGAATGGCATTGTTGCCGAAGTCCTTGTTGTCAGAGCCGTCGGTGGTGTAGGCGCGCGATGAGTACAGGCCGGTGGCGCCGGTGTAGTCGTTGAGGATGGCGCGGACGGTGATGGTCAGCTCGCCGCCGGCCTGTACGTCCCAGGGCTGGGTGGCTGCGGTGGTGCGGGGAATGCGCACGTAGCGGAGACCGGCTGCCTGCAGGGTGCCGTCGAACACAATGGGCTGGGGGATGATCTTGGAGGCGTCGATCCAGTGGAAGCGCAGGTCGTAGTATTCCCCGATGTTGGGGTTCTCCTCCTCGGTGAGGATACCGATTTCGCCGTTGCCCAGGTCGATCATGTCGGAGTAGGCGGCGCCGCCGGCGCACACCTGATATTTGTCCTGGAGCCAGTTGCGGGCGTCGTCGTCAGACACGCTGATGGTGATTTTCTCGCGGTCGGAGCTTAAGCAGTTCGACTGCAGGATGTAGGGCTTGCCCCCGTGGTTTACGGCTATGATTGAGCCGTTGCACTGCGGGTCGGTGAGGGTGGAGATGGTCTTGCCGAACGACCAGCTGCCGTCCGAGTTCTCATTCAGGCGTACGATTTCGCGCTTGCCGGAGGTCTTGCAGCTCACGGCCAGAGAGCCGTCAGAGAGCTTCACAACCTTCGATTCGCTGGCTTTTTTGCCACTTTTTGTAGCAACAGTCCAGGTGTCGCCGAGGTCGTCGGAGTAGGCCACCCACATGTGCTCAGAGCTGCCTTTGCTGTCTTTGCCCTGGAAGCAAACCCAGATGCGGTTGCGCTCGGCATCGTAGAACATGTGGCCTGAAGACAGGTATGATGCGTTAGCAATTTCGTTATTTACAACGTCATTGTTAGTGAAGGTGAGCTTCTTGGGTGTGCTCCATGTCTCGCCGTTGTCGGTGGACTTGGCTATGTACATGGAGCAGCCAGAACCGAAATAGCCGTCAGCGGCAAATCCGCAGATGACGGTGTTGCCTACGGCGCAGAGCGATGCGTCGCCGTTGCTGTATTTGAGGTTCTTTTGAAATTTGCTAAGGAATCCAGAATAGCTTTTATCACTCTGGAAGCTCGGGAAGAGGCGGACGGGGTCGCTCCATGTGCGGCCGTTGTCCGATGAGTAGCGGCCCACGAGGTATGACGCCTCATTGTCTTTTTCAAGCAGCGAGCCGGGATCTTTGTAGTTGTTGTTGCCGCGGTCGTCGGCAACTGCGAGGAGTCGGCCGTCGCCGGTGCGGACAATGGCCGGGATGCGCCAGTATTTGCTGGTGTCGCCGTTGCCGTTGCTCAGGCCGGTGTTGAAGACCAAGGTCGATCCTGTTTCAGCGGCGGCGGAGAGGGTGCAGAGCAGGGCCGCGGCTGCGAGGATGAGGATTTTGAATTTCTTCATAGGTTAAGTGCCGTGTGTATGAAATGTGAAATGATTTTTTTATGCGAAATGAACGTGCAAAGATATATGATTTGCAGAGTATTTCCAAAAATTGGACCAAAATAACCAAATTTTCGGCAAATTTCCCCAAATTACCGCCATCCGGCGATGTTGATGTTATGCCGCCCGGGTAGGGACGCGATACATCGCGTCCGCCGCCGGACGGCCTTCGGCGAGTGCAAGCGATATTTTTAACCACGAAGACACGAAGGAAACGAAGGGCTTTGTTGGCTGTGACACCGTCGCTGTTGAGGCAAGACACGAAATCGCCTGGCCGCTTCGCGGCATCGGCTCTAACGAAGCCACGAAGACCATCCGGCGCGGTTGATGTTATGCCGCCCATGTAGGGACGCGATACATCGCGTCCGCCGCCCGCCGGCCTTCGTTGACGGGGCACCGCCCGACCATGTAGGGACGCGATACATCGCGTCCACCGCCGGCAGGCCATCGGGGTGGCGGACGCTCAGACCGAGCGTCCCTACATTGTGGGCACCGGAGCTGGGATGACCGGGGTGGCCGAGGAATCGCGATGAAACGAAGGCGGCGGGGTGTTGGTGGTTTGGCGGAAAAGTTGTAAATTTGTGGCTATTATGGATAATAAGAGACTGCTTACAACTCCGGAGGAGGACCGGATGATCGACGACGCTTTCCGCGAGGTGCTTAACGGCTATCTGCAGAGCAACCACCGCAAGAAAGTGGAGATGATAATCCGCGCCTATGAGTTTGCCCGTGAGGCGCATGCCGGCGTGCGCCGACGCTCGGGCGAGCCCTACATTCTGCATCCCATAGCCGTGGCGCGCATCGCCAGCCAGGAGATAGGCCTGGGTTCCACCAGCATCTGCGCGGCCCTGCTCCACGACGTGGTGGAGGACACCGAGTACACCGTGGAGGACATCCAGCGCCACTTCGGCGCCAAAATTGCGCAGCTGGTGGAGGGCCTCACCAAGATTTCGGGCGGCATTTTCGGCGACAAGGCGTCGGCGCAGGCCGAGAACTTCCGCAAGCTGCTGCTCACCATGAGCGAGGACATACGCGTGGTGCTCATCAAGATGGCCGACCGCCTGCACAACATGCGCACCCTGGGCAGCATGGCCCCCAACAAGCAGTACAAGATAGCCGGCGAGACCCTCTACATCTATGCCCCGCTGGCGCACCGCCTGGGCCTGTTCGCCATCAAGACCGAGCTTGAGGACCTGGCCTTCAAATACGAGCATCCGGCGGCCTGGCAGGAGATCACCGACAAGATACGCCTCAGCGAGGAGAAACGCCAGAACATATACGTGGACTTCGCGGCGCCCATTCGCGAGAAACTCGACGCCATGGGTCTGCAGTACGACGTCCATGCCCGCGTAAAGAGCTGCTACAGCATCTGGAAGAAGATGCAGGCCAAGAACATACCCTTCGAGGAAGTGTACGACCTCTACGCCGTGCGCTTCGTGTTCAAATGTCCGGACCAGGCCCAGGAGAAGCAGCTGTGCTGGGCCATATACTCGGCCATCACCGACCTGTACAAGCTCCACCCCGAGCGCACCCGCGACTGGATCAGCGTGCCCAAGGCCAACGGCTACCAGGCCCTGCACCTGACCGTGATGGGCCCCGACGGCAACTGGATAGAGGTGCAGATACGCTCCGAGCGCATGGACGAGATAGCCGAGAAGGGTTTCGCCGCCCACTGGAAGTACAAGATAGGCGAAGGCGAGGAGGAGAGCGAGCTCTCGGCCTGGCTGCGCACCATCAAGGACATCCTGGACAATCCCGAGCCCAGCGCCATCGACTTCCTGGACACCCTGAAGCTGAACCTCTTCGCCTCCGAGATAGTGGTGTTCACCCCCAAGGGCGAGCTGGTGACGCTGCCCACCGACTCGTCGGTGCTCGACGTGGCCTTCGCCCTGCACACCGACCTGGGCCTGCACTGCATAGCCGGCAAGGTGAACCACAAGCTGGTACCGCTCAACTACAAGCTGCACAGCGGCGACCAGGTGGAGGTGCTGTCGAGCATGAACCAGAAGCCCAAGCCCGAGTGGATGGACTATCTGATGACCGCCAAGGCCAAGACGCGCCTGCGCCAGGCCCTGCGCAAGGAGCGCCAGCCGGTGATAGCCAAGGGACGCGAGCTGCTGACCCGATTCCTGGAGCGCCATCAGCTGCAGCCCACCAACGAGCTGCGCACGCGCCTGACGGCCCTCTACGAGAAGGACAACGTGGACGACGTGTGCTACGAGATAGGCGCCGGCACCATAGTGCTCGACGAGGCCACCGCCGCCGACATAGCACCCCGCAAGACACCCCGCATAGGCCAGAGCAAGCTCAAGAAGATGCTCCGGCCCGTGATGAACATAACCGGCTTCGGCAAGAAACAGGACGAGCCCGCCGACGAAAAGAAACCTGCCGAGCCCGCCCCCCGCAAGCCCATCAACACCAAGGAGACATACGTGCTGCGCTACGACGCCAACGGCGCCAACTTCCGCCTGGCCGACTGCTGCAACCCCATCCCCGGCGACGAGGTGATGGGATTCATCGACGAGGACGGCGAGGTGGTGGTACACGCCCTGAACTGTCCGCGCGCGCTGGTGCTCAAGGCCGGATACGGCAACCGCATCCTGTCCACACGCTGGGCCGGCAGCGGCGGCAGCTTCCTGGCCCATGTGCGCGTGGAGGGCATCGACCGCCACGGCATCCTGCAGGAGATCACCCTGCTGATCAGCACCCAGCGCGGCATAGACCTGCGCCGCCTCGACATCGAGGCCACCGGCGAGGTGTTCCACAGCGATATATGGATGCGCGTGCAGGACGCCGAGGTGGTGACCGGCCTCTGCGCCGAGCTCACCGACATCAACGGCGTGGACCGCGCCACCCGCATCCAGTGAGCACTGGGCGCGAAAGTATAAGACTTATAAGATTTATAAGATTTATAAGATAAATTGATGAAGAACCAGAACGATATACTCCGTGACGGACTGCGTCACACCGCCGGAACCGTGAGCAGCGTGCGCGACAGCCTCAGACGCGCCTCGCGCCAGATACTCGTGGCCCTCGGTTTCCTGGTGGTGATAGTGTACTTCTTTCCGCATCCCAGCGTGAGCCACTACAAGTACGAGCAGGGACGCCCCTGGAACTATGCCAAGCTCATAGCCCCCTTCGACGTGCCCATCCATCCCGACTCGGCTTCCGTGGCCGGCTCGCTCGACTCGCTCAACCGCGTCTTTGTGCCCGTCTATGCCCGCGTGGCCGTCAACGTGGACTCCATAATGCGCGTGGCCACCGCCCGCATGAACGCCATCGGCAAGGAAGACCCCGCCACCGCTCCGGCCAACCCGGCGCGCACCTCCGAGTTCTACCGCGCCCTGGGCGCCGAGCTCACCCGCGACTATGCCCGCGGCGTGCTCGAGGACTCCCTGCCCGAGAGCCTGGGCACCACCCACCGCACCAAGGCCCGCCTGATGAAGGACAAGGTGCTCCACACCGTGCCCCTGACCGCCTTTGTGCCCCGCCGCGTGATGATGCAGCGCATCGACTCGCTGGCGCGCACCTACGGCGCCACACGCCAGCTGCAGAACTCCGGCCTGGGCGCCCTGGCCCTGCCCTCGGTGGTCTGCAACGTGGACGAGAGCGAGAAAATCCTGGCCAACGAGAAGGCCCTGGTGATGATAGACCGCGGCGTGATACAGCGCGGCCAGGCCATCATCGACAAGGGCGCCGTGATCTCAGCCCAGGACTACACCAACCTGCGCACCTACGAGAGCATCCTCGAGAGCCAGCAGAACGAGACACGCCGCTCCGACATGCTGATGCTGTGCGGACAGATGCTGTTCGTGGCCCTGGTGCTGGCCATCTTCCTGTGCTACCTGCAGCTATATGAGCACCGCGAGGTGTGGACCGACATCCGCGCCGTCACCTTCCTGCTCACCGCCATCACCCTCTTCTTTGTGCTCACGGCCGTGGCATCGACCACCATAAGCGGCGGCGTCTACCTGGTGCCGCTGTCCATAGTGCCCATCCTCACCCTGGTGTTCTTCGGAGCCCGCTGCGCCCTGTGGACCGGCATGACCGCCGCCATCCTCTGCTCGGGCTGCACGGGCATGACCCTGGAGTACATCACCCTGCAGTTCGTGGCCATGACCGCGGCAGTGTTCACCCTGCGCGACCTCACCCAGCGCTCGCAGCTGCTCCGCGCCTCGGCGGTGGTGGCTCTGGGCTACTGGCTGGCCTATCTGGCCGTGCAGCTGATGGTCAACGGCTCGTTCGACGACTTCAGCTGGCGCGAGGTGGTGATGCTCGGCATCAACGCCCTGCTCACCTCGCTGGCCTATGTGCTGATGTTCGGCGCCGAGAAAGCCTTCGGATTTGTGTCGAACGTAACCCTCGTGGAGCTCACCGACACCAATTCGCCGCTGCTGCGCGAGCTCTCCGACGTGTGCCCCGGCACCTTCCAGCACTCCATGGCCGTCAACACCCTGGCGTCCGACGCCGCCCGCGCCATCGGCGCCAACGTGCTCCTGACCCGCGCCGGCGCCCTCTACCACGACATCGGCAAGATGGCCAACCCCATCTTCTTCACCGAGAACCAGCACGGCGTCAACCCCCACGACGGCCTGGCCCCCGAGCGCAGCGCCCAGATCATAGTGGGCCACGTGACCGACGGCGTGAAGCGCGCCACACAGGCACGCCTGCCACAGGTCATCAAGGACTTCATCCTGCAGCACCATGGCCGCGGCATGGCCAAGTACTTCTACATCAGCGCCTGCAATGCCGCTCCCGAGGGCACCACCGTCGACCCCGCGCCCTACCGCTATCCCGGCCCCAACCCGCAGACACGCGAGGCCTCGGTGCTGATGATGGCCGACTCGGTCGAGGCAGCCTCGCGCTCGCTCAAGGACCACTCCTCGGCCTCGATCCAGGCCCTGGTGGACAAAATCGTGGACGGACAGATAGAGCAGGGCCTGCACAACTCGTCGAACCTCACCTTCCGCGACGTCAGTGCCATCAAAAAGGCGTTTGTGAAGCGCCTGAGCACCATCTACCACTCCCGAGTGGAATATCCCGACGCCAAAAAGCCGCTGGCGGCCGAGCCCAAGGTGCCCGCCGACGGCGCTCCGGCACAATAAATTCGCCCGCACGGCGTTAATATATAGTTAAGGTGTGCCGGCACCGTTCCGAATGCCGGAGCACACATATATTATATATAAGGCTTATAAGGCTTATAAGACGTATAAGACTTATAAGATTTATAAGACTTATACGATTTATAAGAATTTTAGAACAGATAAACCAAACTCTCTCACACCGACCATTATCCATATGAACAACACCATACATAGACTCGTCGCCGCCCTGGCTGTGCTGATTATGGCCGCCGCCGGCGCCCGGGCCATGGACCTTAGCGCCTATGCCGACAGCTCGCGCCTGAGCACCGGTCGCTGGGTGAAAGTGAGCGTGAAGGAGACGGGCCTGTACCGCATACCCGCCACGCTGCTGCGCCGCTGGGGATTCACTGACCTGAGCCGAGTGCGCGTGCACGGCTACGGAGCCGAGCCCATCAGCGACGTGATGTCGGCCACGAACTATGTTGACGATCTGCCGCTGGCACCCATGGTCAGCGAGGCCGACGGCTCGGTGACCTTCTACGGGCGCGGCCCCGTGAGCTGGAACGCCGCCACAACCGGCCGCTTCTCCGGCTCAATGAGCTTCTACACCGCCGCCGGCTACTACTTTGTGAGCGACAGCGGCGAGGAGCTGCCCGAAATGCCCAAGACCGCCACCCCCGGCGGCACCGACTTTGCCGAGACATTCACGGATCGCATCCACCACGAGCAGGATCTGGCCAGCCCAGGCGAGGCCGGCGCGCACCTGGTGGGCGAGGACTTCCGCTTCCAGCCCGTGCGCAGCTTCAGTTTCACCATGCCCGACCGTGCCGAGGGCGACGTGTGGATGGAGTGCTCGTTCGTGGCCAAGACCGTGGGCGCATCGTCGACGGTGGAGTTCACCGTCAACGGCGAGACACAGCCGCAGACCGGCAGCGACGTGATCAGCTCCACCTCCACATCGCATTACTATCATGGCACTGAAGCACTTACGCGCAAAACCCTGAAAGTGAGCGGCGAGAAGCTCGAGGTGATACTGCGCCACAAGAGCCAGTCGACCGTATATGGCGCCTGGCTCAACTACCTGAGCGTCAACTATCAGCGCAAACTCTCGCTGGCAGGCAAGGCCGCCGGCGCGCTCCGCTTCTGGAGCAGCACCCGCGCCATGAGTCTGGACGGCGTGAAGGACGACGTGCGCATCTGGGACGTCACCAGCCCCCGCCAGCCCCTGGCCGTCGACTTCGAGCTGACCGCCGACGGCAAGGCCCGGTGGACAGCCCACACCACCACCCTGCGCGAATACGTGGCCTACAACCCCGGCAGCAAGCTCCCCGAGCCCAAATACGAGGGAACGGTGGCAAGCCAGAACCTGCACGGCGAGCGCCAGGCCGACATGGTGATAGTGACACACCCGGCGTGGGCGCGCCAGGCCGAGCGCATCGCCGCCATGCACCGCGCCGAAGGCTTGACAGTGCTGGTGACCGATGCCGGACAGATCTACAACGAATTTGCATCGGGCGCCGCCGACGTCAACGCCCTGCGCCGCTACTTCAAGATGCTCTACGACCGCGGACAGGCCGAGGGCAAGCCCCTGCGCTACGCCCTGCTCATGGGCCGCGCCACCTACGACAACAAGCACACCACCCAGCCCATGCTCAATGCCGCGCCCACGCTACCCTCGTGGTACGGCGGATCGGTGCGCGCCTCGCTCAACGACAACGACGGCTTCGGCACCGACGACTACCTGGCCATGCTCGACGACGGCAGCGGCGCCAACAAGGGCAGCGACAAGCTGACCATCGCCGTGGGCCGCATACCCGTCACCTCGGCCAATTCCGCCACCAACTACGTGGACAAGCTGGAGCAGTATCTCAACAAGAGCCGCAGCTCGGGCTGGAAGAACCAGGTGCTCATGCTGGCCGACGACCAGGACAACGGCGAGCACATGGATCAGGCCGACAAGATGATGAACGCCCTGGCCGCCAACTCGGACGGCAACTATATGGTCAACAAGGTCTACATGGACGCCTACGAGATGCAGCAGGGCAACTATCCCCAGGCCCGCGAAGCCATGTTCCGCCGCCTCAACGAGGGCACGGCATGGTGGATGTTCATCGGCCACGCCAACAACCACTCCATGACCCACGACGGCCAGCTGACCTACAACGACATCAACAACATGTACCTCAAGCACGTGCCAGTGCTCTATGCCGCCACCTGCGACTTCCTGCGCTGGGACTCGAACACCGAGTCCGGAGGCGAAATCCTCTTCAACGAGCGCTACGGCGGCACCATAGCCATGATCTCGGCCACGCGACCCGTGTACATCTATGAAAACGGCCTGATATCGCAGTCGTTCGGCCGACAGATGGGACAGCGGGACGAAAACGGCGAGCATCTGCGTCTGGGCGAAATATACCGCCGCGCCAAGAACGACGTGCGCGACGACAAGAACCGCCCCGTCTCCAGCACCAACCGCCTGCGCTATGTGCTCATGGGCGACCCCGCAATGAAAATGCCCATCCCCGACAACCTGGTGCGACTCGACTCCATCGCCGGCAAACCGGTGGCCGAAGGCGCAGAGCCTGAGATAGCCGCCATGCAGACCGTGGACTTTGCCGGCACCATCACCGACCCCTACGGTAACCCCATGCCCCAGTTCAACGGCTATGTGACAGGCACAGTCTACGATGCCGAGCGCAGCGTGACCACCCTGGGCAACGGCAAGGAAGGCGTGGAGTACACCTTCGACGAGCAGGGCGGCAAGCTGTTTGCCGGCTCGGCTCCCGTCAAGGACGGCCGCTTCAGCCTCAAGGTGACCGTGCCCATGGAGATTGCCGACAACTACCGTCCGGCAGCCATCAGCATGTATGCCGTGGCCGACGCCACCGCCGCTCCCAATGACTCGGTTGCCACCCGAGGCGCCGCTGAGGCAGTGGGCGTGAACCGAATGTTCTACGTGGTGGGCTACGACGAGACCGCCGCCCCCGACAGCGTGGCCCCGCGCATCGACGCCATATACATGAACCACTCATCGTTCAAGGAAGGCGACATGGTCAATCCCTCGCCCATGCTCATCGCCGAGATCAGCGACGACCGCGCCATCAACCTGAGCGAGTCAGGCCTGGGCCACAGCATGACCCTGCAGCTCGACGGCAAGAAATACCTGGACGATGTGGCGCAGTTCTACACGCCCAACACCGACGGCACACCCTCCGGCACCATCAACTATCCCCTGTCCGACCTGGTCCCCGGCCCGCACGAGCTGACGCTCAGGATATGGGACACCTCAAACAATCCCGCAACGGCAAGCCTGCAGTTCAACGTTGGCGCCGACGTGGCTCCCAAGATGTTCGACGTGTACAGCGACGCCAACCCCGCCACCACCTCGGCCAACTTCTACGTGGTCCATGACCGCCCCGACCAGCTGGCCACCGTCACCATCACCGTTTACAACCTGCTGGGCAAGCCCCTGTGGTCGCAGACCACCACCGGCATGAGCGACATGTTCCGCAGCACGCCCGTGACATGGAACCTCTGCGACGCCTCCGGACGCCGCGTGGGACGCGGCATCTACCTGTACCGCGCCACCATCAAGTGCGACGGCGAGAGCTACGAGACCGAAAGCCGCAGGATAGCCGTTACAAATTGACTTATGACACAGAAGAAAAACGATATTGACAAAAAGGACGAGCCCGGAGTGCAGCATGCGCAGCCGGCCATCCTGCCCGAGCCCACGCTGCGCCGCCTGCCGTGGTACCTGGCCTATCTCACCACCCTCCGCCATGAGGATGTGGAGCACGTGTCGTCCACCCACATCGCCGCTGCGGTGGGCGTGGATGCCTCGCAGATAGCCAAGGACTTGTCGTTCCTGAACATAAGGGGCAAAACCCGCATCGGCTACGAGGTGGCCGTGCTTGAGCGCACCCTGCGGCGATTCCTGGGCTTCGCCGAGCGCCACAATGCCGTGGTGGTCGGAGCCGGCAGCCTTGGATCGGCGCTTATGGCCGACCGCGGCCTGCACCCCTACGGCCTCAACATCGTGGCCGGTTTCGACGTGGATCCCGCCGTGTGCGGCACCGAGAAGTGCGGTGTGCGAGTGCACCACATCGACAAGCTGGCCAAGATTGCCAAGCGCCAGGACATATCCATCGCCGCCGTCACAGTGCCCGTGGAATGTGCCCAGCAGGTGGCCGAGACCATCATGGACGCCGGCATCCGCGCCATCTGGAACTTCACCCCCTGCCGCATCAGCGTGAGGCCCGGATTTGTGGTGCAGAACACCTCGCTCTATTCCCACCTGGCGGTGATGTACAACCGCCTGCACATGCTGGCGGCCGAAACCGACTGCGCCAAACCCATGAACGGAGGTGGCGAATGAAAGCTGTGTGCATCACCCCCGACGGCCACGCTCGCTGTGTGCCCGACTCGGCCACGATATTGCGCCGCAACCCCTGGTTTGTGCCTGCCGACGGCACTCCCGGCCAGTGGCGCGCCACCCTCTATGCCGGAGCGGTGATTGACCGCCTGGGCATGTGCATCCGCGCCAAGTTTGCCGGCCGCTACTACAGCCGCCTGGCCGTGTGTGCCGCCATGGGTAATCCCGGCGCCGATGCCGACTATGCCTGGATCCGCGACGGCGCCCTGGTGGTGGGCGACGTGCAGCCCGAAGTAGCCGACGGCATCACGTCCGTGCGCCTCGCCGGAGAGCCGGAACGCGAATACAGCCTGCCTGCAGCCGAGGACCTGGACCGCGCCATCGAGGCCGTGTCGGCATTCATGACGCTGAAAACCGGCGACATGGTGCTCCTGCCCATCGGTTGCGACGTGCCGGTCCCCGAGCCGCCGATGGACCTGGCCGTGGAAGCCTGCACCGAAGGCGGGCAGCTGCGACTGCTGCTGTTCAAGGCGCGCTGACAGCACCAAAATATAACGACGGCCTGAAGCGTTACAAATCAGGCAGAAAAGCACCGACCCCGAGTCGCAAAACAACGAATAACCAAACCAATTGAAACAAAATAAAGTAACTTGCAAGATATGAAAGCATTAATCAGAAGCACACTGGCCACTCTGCTCACGGCGGGCATGGCGAGTGTGTCGGCATTAGCGCTGAATCCGTCCCACTATGTGACCAAGTCCGCCCTCAGCTCCGGCAAATGGGTGAAGGTGCGCGTGAGCGCCGAGGGCGTTCACCAGGTGGGCTACGACGAGCTTCGTCAGATGGGCTTCTCTGATCCGTCAAAAGTTAAAGTGTGCGGCTTTGGCGGTACATATTATTATAAGCACCAGTTCGGGGCCGAGACTCCGGACGATGTGAACCAGACCCCCAGCGTCCACACCGCCGACGGACGCCTGCTGTTCTATGCCGACGGCGAATACCGCGGCGTGGTGAGCAATGTGCCCAATGTCACCGCAAACGACACCACCGGAGTTCACACCGTTGTGCACCAGCACAATGTATACGACCGCTACGGCTACTATTTCCTGACCGATGCCGACGTGGACGTGCGCCGCGATGCCATCGATGCCACCGGCTTCAAAGGCGATGCGCTGACCTCGCACCTCTCCGTGCAGAAATTCGAGCGCAACCTCGCCAACAAGATGCAGGGCGGCACAGCCTTCCACGACGTGCAGATGAAGGGAGGCAGCACAATGGAAGTGCCCATGACCATAAAGAACTATGCCAACGGCGTTGCCGGACAGTTCGGCTCGTTCCTGGCCGAAGTGGCCGTGGGCGAGTCCACCAAGTTCAGCACCTACAGCGTGGACCTGCAGCTGCCCGACACCATTAACCTGGTGGCCAGCACCCCCTGCTACGCTTCCTCGCTGAGCTCCAGCGACTTTGTCTACACCATGGCCAATGGCGGACGCCTGTTCGACAACGCCAAGGCCCCGATTGCCGACGGCCAATACACTTTCAAGCTCAACTTCCCCACCGCATACCGCCTGAGCTACGCCGCCCTCGACCGTGCGTTCCTGGTGTATCCGCGCACCAACAGCCTCGACGGCGCCCGGGGAGGACTGGTGATGCAGTATGTCGAGACCAAGGAAGGAACCCCCGTAGTGGTGAGCGGAGCCACAGCCGACACCCACGTGTTCGACATCAGCGATGCCGCCAACGTCTATGAGCTGAAAGGCGCATACGACAAGGACGCACTGACCTACACCTTCGCCCTGCCACGCAACTACATGAGCAGCAGCGACGGCTCCGGAACCGGACGCTTCGTGGCCTTCAACGCCGCCGACACCCATCCCGGTGTGGAACTGGTGGGCGAAGTGGCCAACCAGAACATACATGCCGACAAGGTGCCCGACATGATGGTGATCACCACCGACGAGCTCCTGCCAGCAGCCCGGGCCATGGCCGCAATGCGTCAGGCCGCCGACGGTTTGAACGTTGCCGTATACACCCAGCAGCAGCTCTTCAACGAGTTCACATCGGGCACCCCGCATCTCAATGCCTATCGCTTGGCTGCCAAGATGTTCTGGGACCGCGATCCCGAGCGCTTCAAGTATGTGCTCCTCTACGGCAAGTCAAACTGGGATCCGCGCCGCTATGAGCTCAACGTGCCCCAGGAGATGCTCCTCACCTACGAGGTGGAGCCCTACGGACAGCAAATGGCCTATGCCTCGCACCACGTGAACCTGAACTTCGCCACCGACAATGTGGTGGGCATGCTTGCCGACGGATTCACCTACGACGAGCTTCCCTCCACCCAGCTCGATGTGGCCGTGGGCCGCCTCCCCGTCAAGTCGGTGAGCGAAGGCAACGAGCTGACCAAGAAGCTCGAGAAATACCTCCAGAACCTGCCCGCGCTCCGCAGCACCAGCCGCGCGCTGATCATCACCGACGACGGCGACTCCAACAGCCACCTGGACCAGGGCGAGGAGCTGGCCCTCTACATGAAGGGCGCACGTCCGTCGGTAACCTCCATCAAGGCATACAACAGCATTTACCCCCGCACAGAGTACGATAACCCCGCAGCCCGAGCCTTCATCCGCAGCAGCCTCATCGAGGGCGTGGGATTGTTCAGCTACTCCGGACACGGACGTCCCACCGACCTGGCTTCCGAATTCCTTTGGAGCCAGGCCATGGTTGAACGAACAGCTTACTCCACACTCCCCCTGGCCATGCTATCTACCTGCGACACCTACGACCTCGACCGCAACACCGTCGGCATAGCCGAGTCAATGGTAAAGGCCCCCAATGGCGGCTCCATAGCCTCCGTGGCAGCTTGCCGCTCCGTCTACCTGTCGCTCAACCAGTACATAGCCATGGCAGTGGCACGTGCCTACACCGAGACCAGTGGCGAGACTTCGGTAGGCGCCATCTACCGCTCGGCCCACAACAGGACCATCAGCAGCCTGGGCAACTCCTCGTCAGCCCTCAACGGAAAGCTCAACACGCTCTGCTACAACCTCTGCGGCGACCCCTCGATGCCCATCCTCATGCCCTCGCAGGAGGCAGTAGTCACCGAGCTCAACGGCGCCGAAGTGAACGCCGAAAGCCCCGTGGCCCAGATCAAGCCCATGCAGTATCTTGAGCTCAAAGGCGAGATACGTGCCAATGGCGAACTCGATGCCAGCTTCAACGGCACAGCCGAAGTGCTCCTCTACGAGGCCCCACACATCTCCCCCGTCATCCTGGTGCACTCCGGTCAGGATCTGAACCAGAACGTGGAACTGGACCAGAACCTGCTGGCAGGAACCACCGTCGAAGTCAAGGACGGCAAATGGCAGGCGCGCATCCTTGTGCCCAACAACGACTATGTGGGAGAGCAGAACCGCCTTGTCATCCTCGCCACCCAGAATGCCGACGATATCGAGGCGGAAGAAGTGGCTGTTCGCGCCGACGGAGTTTTTGACCGCCTGGTTGTGGCCGGCGAACCTGAGAACGAATTTGCAGGCGCGGGACCCGTGATTGAAAGTCTCTACATCAACAATGCCGACTTCCGTGAGGGCGACATGGTTCCCTCCGAGTTCACCCTCTACGCCACAGTCAGCCTGGGCGAGGGCGGCCTCAACATGTCGTCGTCCATCGGCGCCTCAACCAGCCTGCACCTTGACGGCACCACTCCCGTGGCAGGCGTGGCACACTCCATGCGCGTCCTCAGCGACAACACTGCGTCGTTGGCAATGCCAATGAGCGAGATTGCCGACGGCCGCCACACCCTTAAGCTCTCTGTGGCCGACAACGCCGGCAACCGCTCCGAGCGCACCATTGCCTTCGTCGTCAAGAACGGCGAGGTGGTAGGCACCCTCACCGTGGAGCAACCCGTGGCCCGCACCGAGGCTGTGCTCGACTTTGAGGAGAATTTCGCAGACTTCGGCGCCGATGACTCGCCCGTGCACACACGTCTCGTCATTGTCAACAATGCCGGAACCACCGTACGCTCCGTCACCAACCCGGCCTTCCCCTACACCTGGGACCTGACCGACACAGCCGGCAAGGCGGTGCCCGACGGCCGCTACAGCGCCTGGGTAATTGCCGACAGCAACAACCGCTACATGGCCACCCCCTCAGTCACCTTCACCGTGATCCGCTGACATCACACAATTCCGCATACAAACCGGCGGCGCCTGTCCTCCCAGAGGGCAAGCGCCGCCGTCGTTATGCAGTGGGGTGGTGGTTATTTGAACATTTCGCGGATGGAGGCAGCCATGGTTTCGGGCGTCAGGCAGCAGGACTTGGCGAGGGCCTCGCGGTTGTACACATCGAGGAATTTCTTGGGGATGCCCAGATTACGCACCAGCATCGGGCGGTCGCCGTAGAAGGCGGCCACTTTCTGTCCGAAGCCGCCGTCGAGGCATCCGTCCTCCACGGTGACAACGGCCGTGTGGTCGGGCTCGAGCGCTGACAGCATCTCGGCGTCCAGGCCGCTGAGGAAGCGCGGATTGATGACCGTGGGCTCGTAGCCGTCGGCCTTGAGGATGTCGGCGGCCTTGAGCGCGTTGCCGAGCATGTTGCCCACGGCAATGATGGCCACGCCGTGGCCGGCACGCACCTGCTGGAAGGTGTTCAGGTCGTCGTAGGTGTCGCTGACAGGGATGTCGAGGTCGGCAACGGGAATGGCCGGCACACGGATGGCCACCGGGTGCTTGGTCTGGTCCAGAGCCCACTTCAGCATGCTCATGTACTCCGTGCGGTCGGCCGGTGCGAGCATCACCACATTCGGGATGTTGGATATCATCGGTATGTCGAACCAGCACAGGTGCGTCACATCGTTCGTGCCCCAGAGCGTGGAGCCGAATATGCCTATCACGGCCGGATTGTTGTTGATGGCGATGTCCTGCTGTATCTGGTCGAAGGCTCGCTGCATGAATGAGGTCATTACGCCCCAGAAGGGCCGCATGCCGCCCTTGGCAAGGCCCGAGGCGAAGGCCGCGGCGTGTTCCTCGGCTATGCCCACGTCCACGTAGTTGGCTCCGGCGGCGCGTCGGCGCTCGGGGGTGAAGCCGATGGTGTCGGGTGTGGCCGACGATATCACCACTGTCTTCGGGTCGTCCTTGATGCGCTTCAGCAGATATTCGGCGGTGATGTCGGCATAGTCGGGCGTGGTGTCCTCGTCGGCATAGACGGTGCCGGTGGCGATGTTGAACGGCGACTCGAAGTGCCATTTTTCCTTGTCGCGCACGGCCGGTTCGTAGCCCTCGCCCTTCTCTGTGACAATGTGTACCACCACCGGGTTCTTGCTGTCCTTCACGTCGCGGAAAGCGTCGATCAGCGCGGCCACATCGTTGCCCTGGGCCACGTAGCGGTAAGCGAATCCCAGCGAGCGGAAGTAGTTGACGGCGGCCTCGCCGCGTGTGGAGCGTAGCAGGTGCAGGTCGGCATAGAGGCCGCCGTGGTTTTCGGCGATGGCCATCTGGTTGTCATTCACCACCACGATGAAGTTGGAGTGGAGCACAGCGGCGTTGTCCAGGCCCTCGAAGGCCTCGCCGCCGGAGAGCGAGCCGTCGCCCACCACGGCGATGATGTTCTCGGTGCCGCCCTGCAGGTCGCGCGCCTTGGCAAGTCCCGTGGCCAGCGACACGCCGGTCGACGTGTGGCCCACGGTGAAGAAGTCATGCGGGCTTTCCTTGGGGTTGGTGAATCCGGTCACGTCGTTGTAGTGGCGCGGGTCGGTGAACGCCTGCATGCGCCCGGTGAGCATCTTGTGCACATAGGACTGGTGCGAAACGTCGAATATGATTTTGTCCTTTGGCGAGTCAAACACATAGTGCAGGGCTATTTCGGCCTCGACCATGCCCAGGTTGGGGCCTACGTGTCCGCCGTGTTCGGAGAGTTTCTGAAGAAGTGCCTGACGGATTTCGCCGGCCAGTTCGCGCAACTGGGCTATGTCCAGCTTTTTTATGTCGGCCGGAGAGTGGATATCGTTGAGATTCATGAGTTGTGGGTTAAAAAAGTGTTTCTGTGGAGAGATTCTGTCATATAAACTGAAAAAAAGCGGTAAAAGTTGACCCCGGGGGTTGGAAATGCGGCCTAAAAGCAGTAGTTTTGCAGTCAAATTGATTGTAAAAACGGCCTATGGCTGACCACTTGCGCCAAAATGGCCCATAATGTCCATATTTTTGGCGCCAAATTAATCCCTTTTTAATCCACACATCATGTTCAAGAACCAACCCAAGGGCCTGTATGTTCTGGCCCTGGCCAACACCGGTGAGCGCTTCGGCTACTACACCATGCTGGCCGTCTTCCTGCTGTTCCTACAGGCCAAATTCGGTTTCGACTCAAGCGTCTCGGGCCAGATTTACGCCATATTCCTCGCCCTGGTCTATTTCACTCCGCTCGTGGGCGGCCTGGTGGCCGACAAGTGGAGCTTCTCCAAGTGCGTGGTCACCGGCATCGTGGTGATGTTCGCCGGCTATCTGGTGATGGCCCTTCCCACCGAGGTGCGCTCCGTCACATCGCTTGTGGTGATGTGTGTCGGTCTGCTCCTTATTGCCTGCGGCACAGGACTTTTCAAGGGCAACCTCCAGGTGATGGTGGGCGACCTCTACAACGATCCCCGCTACTCCGGACAGCGCGACGCCGCCTTCTCGCTCTTCTATATGGCCATCAACATCGGCTCCATGTTCGCTCCCATGATGGCAACCGCCATGTGCGACATGGCCATGAAGGGCCACGGCCTCACCTACGTTGCCTCGCTGCCGGCCATGTGCAACCAACTGCTTGATGGCCAGGGCGATGCTGCCGCAATAGTAGCTCTCGCCGCACAGAACGGCATGACCGTGGGCGCCGACGTTGCCGCCTGGGCCAATGACTATATAACCACACTCTCAACCGGTTACAGCTACGGATTTGCCGTGGCTTGCCTGTCGCTGATTGTCAGCGCGCTGATTTACTTCGGCGGCCGTCGCACCTTCGCCCACATCATCGTGGACAAGAAGGCGCAGGGCGACAAGGCAGCCGTCAGCGCCGGCCCCGAGCTGACTCCCCAGCAGACCAAGAGCCGCGTGGTGGCGCTCATCCTGGTGTTTGCCGTCGTGATATTCTTCTGGATGGTGTTCCACCAGAACGGTGCCACACTCACCGAGTTCGCTAAGAGCTGCACCAATCCCGCCGCCTCGGGCTGGACACGCATCGGCTTCAACGTATGGGCCCTCACGGCTGTGGCTGTCGGCGTCTATGCGCTGTTCAACCTGTTCCAGAGCCGTTCCGGCAAGGGCCGCCTGCTGTCGGTGGTGGTGCTCGCCGCCGTCGCCGGCGCACTTGTTTACTTCTATCAGGCCACTCCCGACCCCCTCACCGGCATCCAGCCCCAGCAGTACCAGCAGTTCAACCCCTTCTATGTAGTGGCACTGACGCCCGTTTCGCTGGCCTTCTTCGGATGGCTGGCCTCGCGCAAGAAAGAGCCGTCGGCACCGCGCAAGATAGGCTACGGCATGCTCGTGGCCGCGCTGGCCTACGCCGTGATGATGCTCGGCTCGCTGGGCCTGAACGGCACCGAAGGCATGGTGTCGCCCAATCTGCTGATCAGCACCTACCTGTTCCTCACCTTTGCCGAGCTCCTGTTGTCGCCCATGGGCATCAGCTTCGTTTCCAAGGTGGCACCTCCCAAGTACAAGGGCTCGATGATGGGCGGCTGGTTCGCAGCCACCTCCATCGGCAACTATCTGGTGTCCATCCCCATGCTGCTGTGGGGCAAAATCTCCGTGGCCATGCTGTGGGGCATCCTCATCGTCATCTGCCTGGTGTCGGCAGCCTTCATCTTCAGCATGATGAAGCGCCTGGAGAGCGCCACGTCCGACACTCCCGCGCCTGAGAGCCTGGAGACAGTAGAGGACGACGCCATCTGACCGTAAACGCCACATCCACCCAAAAATAGCCGAGGGCCGCCCCATGTCGATGGAGGCGGCCCTCGATGCGTTAAGGTGGTGTTTTGTTACAGAGCCCGTGCCGACGGACGCAGGGCGTGGATGGCGCGTGCCACAATGTAGACGCCGGCCAGAATGAGCACTATGATGGCCGAGGCAGGTATGTCGACCATCGCCGCCACGAACAGTCCCGTGGTGCAGCTCACAAGCGACACCGCCGCGCTCACAGCCATCAGTCGGCCGAAGTTGTGGCTCCAGATCTCGGCTATCATCATCGGCAGCGAAAGCATTGACATGAGCAGCATGATGCCCACAAGCCTGATGGTGAGCACTATGCACAGCGCCACCATCACCGTCATGGTCACTGAGATGAAGCGCACCGGAATGTCCGACACGCGGGCGAAGTCGCGGTCGAATGCGCATGCCACTATCTCGCGGTAGCGCCACACGAAGAACGCACCCAGCACCAGGGTGTATGCCGCAAAAATTGCGATATCTGATGCGTTGATGGTCAGGATGTTGCCGAACAGAAAAGCGTTCAGCTCAGGCACATATCCCGGCGACATGAACACGAACAGCACGCCAACGGCCATGCCCAGGGCCCAGATCACGGCTATGGCCGAGTCGGAGCGCACATGCAGCCGCTTCTCAAGCCACTCCACAGCCAGCGACGAACCGATGGCGAACACCGCTGCCATGGCTACAGGGCTGATGCCCAGGAAGTAACCGAGGCCAAGGCCGCCGAAACAGGCGTGCGTAACGCCGCCGGCAAGCGCCGCCATGCGCCGGGCTATGATGTATGTGCCTATGATGGCCGCGGCCACCGATATGATGGCCACGCCGGCAAGGGCAAGCTGGAAAAACGGATATGACAGAAGACTGAACACTGTGCTTGTAAGGCTTTTTCGGTTGGATGTTAAGAGTTTACCTGCTCCGAGATGAGGAGTATCAGCTCGTCGCGAACATCGGAGGGCAGGTTGATGCCGCGACGCTCCATGGCGCGCCCCCAGCTCAGGTATTCGCCGGGCTGCAGGGTGGTCATCACCTCGCGGAAGGCTGCGGCCTCGTCGTCGGTGTAGGAGTCGGCGGGGCGGCCGGCGTAGGCGTCGAGTTCCTCGTCGTCGTAGTAGAGCTCGTCGGTCAGCGGGTCGCCGAACTTCTCGCACACGGCGTGGCGTCCGCAGCACTGGTCGGGCTCTTCGGCTGCGCTTTCGGCGGCGGCCTCCTCGGCCTGCTCGGCCTCTGGACGGCGCGTCAGCCGGTCGTGGACATACAGCACAAGGCCCACGCTCACCAGCGCGGCAAGGATGATCAGTGCCGGGGTCATGACTCGGCGGGAACCTCCTCCTCCGCTTGCTCTATGGTGAATCCGGCATCGGCGAGATGTCGCCAGAAGTCGGGATAGGACTTGCTCACCACTTCCGGATCCTCGATCATCAGGCCGGGGATGAGCAGGGCGGCAGGCGCGAAGGCCATGGCCATGCGGTGGTCGTCGTAGGTGCGTATGCGGGGCATGACGGTGATGGGCATGCGGCGGCCGTCCCAGCTGAGCGAGTCGGCCGTGTCGGTGTCGAACACCATGCCGAGCTTCAGCGCCTCGGCGGCTATGGCGGCTATGCGGTCGGTCTCCTTGGTGCGGAGCGTGGACACGCCGGTGAAGGTGAACGGAATGCCCAGCAGACCGGCTGTTACGGCCATGGCGGGCACCAGGTCGGGCGTGTCTGACATGTCCAGGTCCAGGCGGCCGTACATCTCCGGCGACGGCGACAGCATCAGAGCCTCGGCTCCACGCAGCGCCTCCGGATTGAAGACAGCCGGGTCCTGGAACGGCGTGTCGTCGTCCTCGTCCTCATCCTCGGTGTCGTCGAAGGGGTTTGCCGCGGGCAGACCGGTGCTCACGCCTATCTGATAGCCTATCTTGGCCATCGCCGAGTCGCCCTGCATCGAGGGGTAGGTGAGGCCCGGCAGGGTAACCCATGCCGATGATATGGCCGTGATCTCGTACCAGTAGGAGGCGGCGCTCCAGTCGGCCGAGATCTTCAGCTGTTCGCTGTTGTACTCGCCCTTGGGCACTTCCACAGCCATCGGTGTCAGTTGCACGTCCACACCGCGGCGGCGCATCATGTCGGCGGTCAGACGGATGTAGGCGGCCGAGACGGGCTCGCCGTCGAACCGCACTGTCAGCGGCTCTGCCATGAGCGGAGCCACCATCATCAGTGCGCTGACAAACTGCGAGCTGATGTCGGCACGCAGGGTCACGGTGCCCCCCGACAGCCGCTTGCCGCGGATGTGGAGCGGCGGGAAACCCTCCTGGCCGGCGTACACTATGTCGGCGCCTATGGCGCGGAGTGCGTCGACCAGAGCGCCTATCGGACGCTGGCGCATGCGCTCGGTGCCGTCAAGCACCACGTCGCATCCCGGTGTGGCGGCATAGAATGCTGTCAGAAAGCGCATTGCCGTTCCGGCGGCGCCTATGTTCACATTGCCGTCGTGCTGTGCCAGACCGGCGGCTATGGCGGCGGTGTCGTCGCAGTTGGCCACCTCGGCGGTGGTGGCGGTGCCGGCCACAGCGTCGATCACGAGTGCGCGTGCGCTCTCGCTCTTGCTCAGCGGCAGGTCAACCGCGGTGCTTATTATATCCTCGGGAGGTGTAAGGCGGTAAATCATTGGGGAATGGTTACTTTATGGCCGGTGTGTCGGCAATGATTTCGTGGGTTTCGGATTGCGGGAGGTAGAAGACGAAGCGTGCACCGTCGGTGTAGTCGGGGTCAATCACCACCGAGCCGCCGAGCATCTTTGACATCAGGCGGCAGATGTGCAGACCCAGGCCAATGCCCTGGCTCACGGAACTTATCTTGAAGAATCGGGTGAAAATGGCCTCGTGGAGGTCGGCGGGAACGCCGGGGCCGGTGTCCTCAACCACGAAGCAGGGTATGCCCGAGTCGGGCGCCAGGCCGTAGGAAATGGTCACGGAACCTTTCTCGGTGAACTTCACCGCGTTCGACACCATGTTGTTCAGCACCTGCAGCGCGCGGGCGGGGTCGGTGTCGATGGTGCGGTCGGCGTCGTCAGGCGCTATGGGCTTCACTGTCAGGCTGACGCCGGGCTGCAGGCGGTTGCGGAAGGCCTCGGCCACGGTGTCGGCAAGCGAATTCATGGCCACTCGCTTGGTTTTGAGCACCAGGGTGGAGTTCTCAAGCTCGGCCACGTCGAGCACGTCGTTGACAATGGTGCGCAGCAGCTGCGAGTTCAGGTCGATGATCTGAATGAACTTCTCCATCGACGGGCGCAGGCGCGAGTCGGCCGAGTCCGCCAGAATCTGCGAGTATCCGAGAATGGCGTTCACCGGTTCGGTGATTTCGTGGCCCACGGTGTTGATGAAGTCGGTCTTGACGCGTTCGGCCACTCGCGCTTTGTCGCGTGCGGCCACCAGGTCGGCCTGGGCCTTGCGCAGGTTGTCGCGCTCGTCCAGGAGCTGCCTGTTGGCTTTCCTGAGCGATACGGCGCTTCGGCGCACTCGCCGTGCCGACAGGTACATCCATATCAGCACCACGCCCAGAATCACGGCGATGACTATGAAGATCACCACGCGCCAGCGCTGTGAGGTGCGCAGCATGGTCTCGTTGATGCTCTCCAGGTTGGCTTTCGAGGCCTCGAGGGCGTTTATGTCCAGGAGCACCTGGTGCTCTATGATGCGGTCGGCGTTGATGCTCGAGGCGCGCTCCTCAAGCAGGGGCACATACTGCTGGTAGGCGTTGAGCAGCGCCACACCGTTGCCCGATGCCTGTGCCGCCTTGATGAGCAGTTTGAGCAGGCGGTAGCGGCGAGTCTGGTTGCCTTTCTCCGCAAGGGCCTTCTGCAACAGCGGCACTGCCTGGGCATAGTGGCCCTTGGCCATGGCGTAGTAGGCCTCGGTGATGCCCAGGCGTTTCATGTCGTGCTCCACGTCCGGATTGGCCTTGGCCAGGTCCATAAGGTTGCGGTAGCACTGCTCTATCTCCTCCGGGGTCAGCGCCGCATAGTTGCCCAGCATGCGCTGGTTGGCGTGGTAGCGGTGGATGGTGTAGTCGCGGTACAGCCGGCCCTTTGCGGCGTATCTTAGCTTCTGCTCGTCCAGAAGCTTAAGCAGCTTGCGGTCGGCGTCGATGGCGTCCTCGGCGTTGCCTGAGGTGGAGTTTACCATCGACGATGTGTTGTAGAACGTGCTGCGCAGCGCTCCGGTGGCACTGGGCTGGCGCTCTATTATGGCCTCGAGTTCCTCCAGGTAGCGCGTCAGCAGCTGGTTGTTGGGCAGATACTGCAGGTTGAGGCAGATGGTGAAGAGCATCTCTATGCGGCGGTGGGCGTCGACCTTCTCGTCCTTGTCAAACTCCTGGAGCACGTCGTGGAGGTGGTCGAAGCGCTCTTCCGAGTTCAGATAGTGTGCGGCGTGGGTTTCGCGGAGCAGGCGGATGAAGGTTACGGTTTCGCGCTGTTCGGGCGACAGCGGCAGCAGCTCGGCGCGGTGCTGCTGGATGGAGAGCAGCGAGTCGTTGGCCAGCGACTTGTTGGCCATAATGCGCAGGGCTTCGAGGCGAGCCGACGTGTCGCGGGCGCTGATGGCGGCGCGGTATAGGCGCTCGGCATTGGGAAACGTGCGCACATAGGAACTCAGGTCCACTATGTTGAACAGAATTCTTACGCTGTCCTTTGCTGTCTTGGTGCGCGCCAGCACTTCTTCGAGGCTGTCGGAGAGGTGTAGGCGCTGTTTATAGTTCAGGTAGGCACTGGCATTAAGGGTCAGGGCTGAAATCAACAGTGCTACTAAGAATAAACGCTTCATTTGGTGCGAATTGTGTGAAGATGATTGGTTTGTGGGCCTGTCCGTGCCGGCGCGGCTTGTGCAGCCGTGTGGCAGCGTGACCGTCAAAGCCCGTGGTTCGGATGCCTGAAACAGTGGGCCCATACAGGCCATGAACCACAAAATTAGCTATTTCCCCCATCATTTCCAAAAATAAAAGCGCCCATCCCCTCCCGTGGCGCCTGGCGATTCAATACCCAGCCTCGGAGCGGCCTCCCAGGCTGTGGTTCCCAGGCAGTCCCCACACACGTTTTCGGCGCCATATGAAAAGGAGTATGCAAAAAGAAAGAGCCGGCGGAAAATCCGTCGGCTCTTGGTGGCTCTTGAAATTTTGTCGGGGTGACTAGACTCGAACTAGCGACCTCACGCCCCCCAGACGCGTACTCTAACCAACTGAGCTACACCCC
>JAXJRL010000038.1:0-1566 GCA_036310635.1 Muribaculaceae bacterium
CTCTACCATAGCCCACAACGGGCGCGCAGCCACCATCCCGGCCGCGCGCCCGTTTTTTTATCATGGCTCCGCACCCCGGCTCCGCACCCCGGTTCCGCGCCACTGCTCCGCGCCACGGCTCCGCACCCCGGCTCCGCGCCCCGGCCCCGGCCCCCGCCGCCCGCGGCCCGTCGCCCAAATCGCTATCAAAACAAACAAATATAAACAACTCACACTCATTACGATGAACTACTTATTCACATCTGAATCAGTATCCGAAGGCCATCCCGACAAGGTGGCCGACCAGATCTCCGACGCCGTCCTCGACGAGTTTCTGGTGCGCGACCCCAACAGCAAGGTGGCCTGCGAAACCATGGTCACAACCGGCCAGGTGATCATTGCCGGCGAAGTGAAGAGCGACGCCTACATCGACCTCCACGGCGTGGCCCGACGCGTCATTGACCGCATCGGCTACAACCGCAGCGAGCTGCAGTTCGACGCCAAGGCCTGCGGCGTGCTCACCGCCCTCCACGAGCAGAGCCAGGACATAAACCGCGGCGTGGAACGCGCCGACGAGGAGGAACAGGGCGCCGGCGACCAGGGCATGATGTTCGGCTACGCCTGCAACGAGACACCCCTCCTCATCCCCCTCACCCTCGCCCTGAGCCACGCCCTGGTGCGCGCCCTGGCCGACATTCGCCGCGAGGGCAAGGTGATGACCTACCTCCGCCCCGACGCCAAGAGCCAGGTGACCGTGGAGTACGACGGCGAGACCCACCGCCCCGTGCGCGTGGACACCATCGTGGTATCCACACAGCACGACGAATTCGTCGACGCCGCCGCCGAAGGCATCAGCCAGGCCGAGGCCGACGAAAAAATGCTCGCCACCATCCGCCGCGACGTCGAGACCTACCTCATCCCCCGCGTGCGCCAGTCCATGCCCCAGGAACTCCGCGACCTCCTCGGCAGCGACTACAAGCTCTACGTAAACCCCACCGGCAAGTTCGTGATCGGCGGCCCCCACGGCGACACCGGCCTCACCGGCCGCAAAATCATCGTCGACACCTACGGCGGCCACGGCGCACACGGCGGAGGCGCCTTCTCCGGCAAGGACCCCAGCAAAGTTGACCGCTCCGCAGCCTATGCCGCACGCCACATCGCCAAAAACCTCGTTGCCGCCGGCGTGGCCGACCGCGCGCTGGTTCAGGTGGCCTACGCCATCGGCGTGGCCGAGCCCGTCAGCCTCCATGTCGACACCTTCGGCACCGCCAAAGTGCCCTTCAGCGACGCCGAGATCTCGGCCAAAGTCAAGACCATCTTCGACATGAAGCCCAAAGCTATCGAGAGACGTCTCGAGCTCCGCAACCCCATCTACGAGGAGACAGCCGCCTACGGCCACGTGGGACGCACCCCCGTCACCGTCACCAAAACCTTCCACATCGACGGCAAAGACCGCCAGGTTACCGTCAACCTCTTCAACTGGGAGAAGACCGACTACGCCGACCAAGTCCGCCAAGCCTTCAACCTCAACTAACCCCTCCCCCTGAACCCAGTTCTAACCCCATTCCTGACCCGGGTCTCTTCTAC
>JAXJRL010000039.1:0-7088 GCA_036310635.1 Muribaculaceae bacterium
AAAATAAAAAAAATATAATTTTCCAAAACATCATATTTCAAAATATGATAAATTTTAAAACACTCATCCCCCATACTCCCATCACCATTTCGCAATCCTATCCAATTAGGCAATAGCAATAGCAAATATCCTTAAATTTTTTAAGCGATTACTTGGTGCCTCGGACGTTTTTAATTATCTTTGCAGAAAACATATTTCAGAATATCATATTTCAAAATATGATATTTGCAACAAACTCCGTAGAAGTTAAAATTTCAGTAAGCAAGTGGACTTTATTGACAGAGACAAAGAGTCGGCAAGATTGTCGAGAGCTATTATGAAAGGTGGCAGTTTCATAATTGTTTATGGTAGGCGACGAATGGGTAAATCTACACTGATTCGTCACGTCATTAATAATGATGATGTCTATTATGAGGCCGACATGAGTGAGAAAAAGACTCAGATATCTCTTCTTGTTCATGTCCTGAGGTTGTTATACCCTTCCTTTGAGGGAGCAGCTTTTGACGACTGGGCCTCAATTCTTAATAGTTTCAATTCGGTTTGCAGAGAGGGATCCACGCTTGTGTTGGATGAATTCCCTTACCTCGTCAAGCAAGCACCTGAATTACCTTCGGTTATTCAGCGGCTTGTCGACAGTGGCAGTATGCGTTTCAATCTTATTATATGCGGAAGCTCTCAGCGTATGATGCAGAAGCTTGTGCTTGATGCCTCTGAACCGCTTTATGGCCGAGCCTCTGAAAAGATTTGCCTTGGACCCATTCGGATCGACTATTGGAAACGATATTTTGCGCTTTCGGCAGTGGATGCTGTAAAGGAATTTTCAGTCTGGGGAGGAGTGCCTCGGTATTGGGTCCTCCGCGAGGATTTTGATTCCCTGATGGATGCCGTTGATTATCTCGTCCTTGATGAGCATGGTTTGCTTGCCAATGAACCGTCTGCATTGTTCATGGATGAAGTGCCGGAATTCGCCCCATATTCCAGCATTATGACGGCCGTTGCCGGCGGTAATCAGCGTTTTTCTCACATCGCTGATTCTATTGGTAGAAAGGTTAACGAGTTGGCTGCGCCTCTTTCTAATCTCATAGAGATGAATTATCTAAAAAAAGAGGTGCCTTTCGGCGAAAGTCCGGCCAAGAGCAGAAAGACTCTGTATAAAATTTCCGATCCGTTTATCTGCTTCTATTATAAGTTTATAGTCCCAAATAAATCACTGCTTGCTTTGGGTAGAACTACGCGCATTAAGTCCTATATAGAGGAAAAACTTCCCGAAGTTTCATCTGCCGTCTGGGAGGATTGCTGCCGTAATGCTGTCTCTGGAAATTGTCTGTTTGATAAGTGCTGGGGCTTGGCCGGCAGATGGTGGGGCTCTGTCCCTAAGTTCAAAGAGGGGAAAAAAACACCGGAATCGCAGGTAGAAATTGAGCTTGATGTTGTAGCTGAGAGCGCCGACCGTACCACTTTGCTCATCGGCGAGTGCAAATGGGCAGCTCCTGATTATGCCGATAGGCTCTATAGAGTGTTGAAGGCAAAAGTTGCCGATATGCAGATCGCAGGTATTCCTTTCCTTTCCGGAAAGGAGATTGAGTATGTGCTTTTTCTCAAGTCCAGGCCATTGGTCGATTTCTCAGCTCCCAACCTGCATATCTTATATCCGGAAGATGTTCTCGACTTACAGGGCTGAAACCGCCGGTGCCTGTGTTCTCAACAGCATTGTTGAAACCACAGGCGCCGGTTAAACCTTTTCCCTCCTCCCACTCACTTGGCGTCCATAAACATCAGATAAACAGCCATAATCAGCAGCAAAAACGCCGCAACGTGGTTCCACCGCAGCGTCTCGTTGCCGAACACAAACATCGTCACAACGGTGAATACCACCAGCGTCACCGCCTCCTGAATCACCTTCAGCTGCATCAGCGTGAACGGTCCGCCGTTACCCTGGTAGCCGATTCGGTTGGCGGGGATCATGAAACTGTACTCAAACAGCGCTATTCCCCACGAGAATACCACCACAAGCCACAGCGGCCAGTTCGATGACACTCCACTCGCCTGTAGCTTCAGATGCCCGTACCATGCAAAGGTCATGAACACGTTCGATATCAGAAGCATCACTATGGTTGTAACAGCAGGACTCATCGCTCATAAATTTTATTTTTGAAATCTTATTTACCTCTTTTCACCGCGCGCTTACCCTTCAGCAGCATGGCGCGCTTTGCCTCTCCGCGTCGCCCGCGGCTGTAACCGTCGGCCGATAGCTCGCGCTGGCGCTGTTGCTCGGCGCGGATGTAATCCATGTCCAGATAGTGCGAGCCGCTGCCGCGCGTTATCGGAAACGCCTTGCGCTTGCTCTCCATCGCCTTGTCCGAAGCCTCCGATTTGAAGCCCGGTCGGGTGGGGCGCAGCACCACCGGCACATAGTCGGCCCACGATGCCTCCACATGTCCGCACGGAGGATAGCCCATCAGCGTCCACATCACCGCCAGCGACGGATTGTCACCCGGACACACGCCCTCTATCACCACCGACGCACTCGTGCTGCGGCGCGGTATGAAGTCCTGGTCTATGAAATAGTGAAATGTGGTGTCAGCCTCTATGTCGCGGCCAAGCAGCGAGTGGTAGAACGACCGCGAAGCCCTTTCCGTAAAGTCCTCAGGCACAAATCCGCCGTTCTTGATCTTGTCCGCAAGTATGTGTCGTGCGTTGTCGTAACGTATGTATCCCATACCGTCGGTCTCGTTGCCCGAGTATGAGAAATTGGTACGCACCAGCACATCGTTCTCGCTGTCTTTCAGCGAGTATATTTTATATGTGTAGTCATCGGTCTCGAAATACGCTCCGTTGCCCTCGGCATCGATCACGCCGAAGTTGGCCTGAACGCCCATCGGCTTCGGCAGTGTGTCCAGCAGCGCCGCAAAGTCCCTCACGGTCCGGCATTTCTTCAGTGCAGCTGACATCACTTCGCCCTCGCGGTCCTTGATATGGGCCGTGTCAGGCGCCAGGTTGTACGATGCGGTGTTCATTATCCCGAATCCCGCTTCGTTCACGCCCATCCATGCCTCGCGCAGCAGCGAGTCGCCGGCATTGAACAGCGCGGCATACCCCAGGTCGCCGTCTTTGGCGGCAATACGCTCCACAAAGTTCTCCACAGTTCCTGTGTCGCGGTTCTTCCACAGCATCGGTCGGCCGGTTTTCGATGCTTTCGGGCCTATGATCATTGATGTGCAGGCCAGGGCCGGTACGGCAGCCACAGCAAGTGCCATGGCGCAGAGCGCTGCTTTTACGGGGTGCTTTCTCATGTGCTTTGATGGTGTGATTGGTTGTCCTGTCCGCAAAATTACGTTTTTTTTGCCGCATTTGGTGCCTAACTCGCAAAAAGTTTATAATTTTGGACTACCTTAGATTTCGCTTCTAATGCTCCAATTCTATGAACTTATCTGACTATTCGTTCCACATTAATATGCAGGTTCGCGACTACGAGCTTGACTACCAGGGCATTGTAAATAATGCCAACTATCTCCATTATCTCGAGCACACTCGCCACGAGTTTTGCCGCAAGGTCGGCGTCACTTTCGCCGAGATGCACCGTCAGGGCATCGACCCCGTCCTCTCCGACATCAATGCCCACTATCTGACCCCGCTCCGCGCCGACGACTCTTTCATCAGCTGTCTCAACCTCAAGCGCCGTGGCCCCAAATTTGTCTTCGAGCAGCACATCTACAAAACCGACGGCACTCCCGTCCTCAAGGCCGACGTCATCATCGCCTGTCTCGAAAACGGTCGCCTCAGCCGCGGTGAAAGGCTCGCCCAGATGTTCGCCGCCGTTCTCTCCAAAGCTTAAATCCCCATTCTCACGATGCTCCGCGACGACCAAGACTTTCGTTTGGCTTTCTCTATGATTTCCGGTGTAAATGCCAGCACCGGCCGAATCCTCCTGTCCAAACTCTCCGACGAGCGTCGCTTCTTCACCGAGCCGGCCCACACGCTCAAGGCACTCACTGCCATGAACGACCGCCTGCTCGCCGACGATTACCGCAATAATCTCATGCTCCGCGCCGAGCGTGAACGCGCATTCACCGACAATTCCCACATCCGACGCCTCTATTTCACCGACACTGACGCTTACCCCCGCCGTCTCGCCGAGTGCAACGATGCCCCCGCCATGCTCTATTCCCTCGGCTCATGCTCGCTCGACAGCCCTCACATGGTGGCCATTGTAGGCACTCGCCATGCCACGGAGTACGGCGCCGAAGCCGCACGCCGCATCGTTGAGCGTCTCGCCGAGTCCGTCGAGGGCGTGGTCATCGTCAGCGGCCTCGCTTACGGCATCGACGTCGCCGCACACCGCGCCGCCCTGCAGTGCAACATCCCCACCGTCGCCGTTGTCGCACATCCCCTCAACACCATCTACCCCGCCGACCACCGCGACGTCGCATCGCGCATCGTCGCGCAGGGTGGGGCCATCGTCAGCGAGTACTCCACCGGCGAAGCCGTCCATCGCGGCAACTTCCTCGCCCGAAACCGCATCATCGCCGGCCTCTGCGACCTCACCATCGTAGTCGAGTCCGACTTGCGCGGAGGTGCCATCTCCACCGCCAACTGCGCACGCGCCTACGACCGCGAAGTCATGGCCGTCCCCGGACGCATAGGCGACAAGTACAGCCGCGGGTGCAACCTCCTAATCCAGAATTGCACCGCATCCATGCTCGCCGACCCGGCCGCGGTTCCGGCAATGATGGGTTGGCCCGTCCGGCCTAAGGAAGGCGAACAGCAGTCTCTCAAACTCGAGCTCCCGCCCGACCAGGAAATGCTTCTAAAACTCATTTCCGACAATCCCAACCTCACTGTCAACGACATTGTAGCCCGCACCGGTATGCCATACTCCCACCTCGCCGACCTCCTCTTCCAGCTCGAAATGGCAGGCCTCGTCTCAGCTCTCCCTGGTAGTCGCTACGCCGCCCTCAATTTTTAGCTAATATTCACTCATCCGGTTGCACAATCCCCTCCCCGGATTTGTTACAGAAATATACCCTATAACTCACCTCTTTCAATACCCTGAACCTCAACCCTTACATAAACAGCATAGAACATGGCAAAAATAATCCCCCCATCCGAGCTCATCATCAATCCCGATGGCTCCGTTTTCCACCTCCACCTCAAACCCGAACAGCTCACCGACCGCGTCATCCTCGTCGGCGATCCCGGACGCGTCAACATGGTAGCCGAATTCTTCGACACCAAGACTTTCGAGGTCTCCTCGCGCGAGTTCCACACCATCGGCGGCACCTACCGCGGCAAGCCCATCATGTGCCTCAGCCACGGCATCGGCCCTGACAACATCGACATCGTTGTTACAGAGCTCGACGCCCTCGCCAACGTCGATTTCCAGACCCGCGAGGTCAAGCCCCAGCACCGCACTCTAACCCTCGTCCGCATCGGCACCAGCGGTGCACTCCAGCCCGAGCTCAGCCTCGGCACCCCCGTCATCGCTCGCCACTCCATCGGCTTCGACGGCGTCCTCAACTACTATGCCGGCCGCAACCAGGTAGCCGACCTCGACTTCGAGAAGGAGTTCACCACCCACACCAGCTGGAACCCTCTCTGGGCCGCCCCCTACGTCGTCCCCGCTGACCCCGAGCTCGTCGACCGCATCGGTCGCGACGACATGGTCCGCGGCATCACCATCTCTGCCGTCGGTTTCTACGGCCCACAGGGCCGCGAAGTGCGCCTCCCCCTCGCCAACCCCGACCTCAACCGCACCATCGAGGCCTTCCAGTACCATGGCAACAAGGTCACCAACTACGAGATGGAGTCCGCTCCCCTCCAGGGCCTCGGCAAACTCATGGGCCACAAGGCAATGACTGTCTGCAGCATCATCGCCAACCGATACAACGAAGAGGCCAACCCCAACTACAAGGGCGGCGTGCGCAAGCTCATCGAAACCGTCCTCGAACGCATCTGATTCCACCCCCTCCTGTTTTACCCCACAATCCCCGGAGAGCCAATGAACTTTTAAGGCCCTCCGGGGGTTAGTTTTATATGCATAGCGGAGCGAGAGCCATATCGTCTTCACTCCATATCACTCACTTTGTAATCAACCAAAATTCAAATACTACTATGGACGCAAAAACCGTAAAACAGGAAGCCGCAGCCACTATGGCCGACGCCAAAGAACTCGTTAAAGAAAAATTCGCCGAGGCCAAGGAGAAATTCTCCGCCAAAGCCCAGGCCACAAAGGCCCAGGTCGCTGAAACCGTCGCCGAACAGAAAGCCAAAGCCGACATAGCCGCCGCCAACGCCAAACAGCAGATGGCCGCCACCAAAGACCGCGTCGTCGCAGCCACCGAGGCCGCCGAGGCCAAGGTTGCAGCCGCTGGCGCCAACGCCAAGGCTGAAATGGACGTCAAGGCCGCCGACGCCAAGGCTAAAACCGCCGCCGAAAAGCAGCAGGTCAACGAAGCCCTCAACAACGTCAGCCAGGAAGTCATGGCCAACTCCGCTAAATCTGCCGAGTTCATCGCCGACAAAATGGACCGCGTAAGCCGGGAACTCTATCAGAAAGCCCGCGCCAAGAACGACTCGCTCGGCAAGTAAACCTCCCAACTCCCTCTACCCTCAATTTCTTTACCCGAGGCTATGCCGGCTTTCGCACCATGGCGTAGCCTCGCTTTATCTCTCACATTAAGTCCATTCTCCTCATGCGACGCAACGAAGGTCCCAAACAACGTATCGTAGTGATTGGCGGCGGTTTCGCCGGCCTCAACCTGGTCAAACACCTCGCCAAGGACAAGTGGGACGTCATCATCATCGACGCCAACAATTTCCACAGCTTCCCCCCGCTCTTCTACCAGCTCGCCTCCGGAGGCCTCGACGCAGGCTCCATCAGCTTCCCTCTCCGCCGCGAGATGCGCTCGCGCCGCATGAAGGGCTGCCGATACCGCATGGGCGAGGTCCTCGACATCGACACTACGCGCCGCGAAGTCCGCACCCAGTACGAGTTCATCCCGTACGACAAACTCGTCATCGCCTGCGGAACCACCAACAATTTCTACGGCATCACCGACCTCCGGAAGTATGTCTACACACTGAAAAGC
>JAXJRL010000040.1:0-48419 GCA_036310635.1 Muribaculaceae bacterium
ATGCGCGGCCGCACGCTCAACGATGCGGTGATAGTGCTTGACGAGGCCCAGAACACCACCACGCACCAGATCAAGATGTTCATGACCCGCCTGGGCATGAACGCCAAAATGATAATAACGGGCGACGTGACGCAGATTGACCTGCCGCGGTCAGTGCAGTCGGGCCTGATCCAGGCCCTGCGCATCCTGGACGGCGTGCCGGGAGTGGGGCTGGTGGAATTCGGCAAGAAGGACATTGTGCGCCACCAGCTGGTGCAGCGCATAGTGGAGGCCTACGAGCGCTTCGACGAGAAGAAGAAGCTGGAAGGCATTGCCGCGGCGGCCGACAAAGCCATGAAGACGGCAAAGGAGGATGCCGAGAACGAGGCCCGCAACGCCGAATTCGAGGCCCGCGAGGACGCCGACCTCCCCGACAAACCATCCAAAGACTAAGAAATACAAACAACAGCATAAAAACCCAAACCAATCATGTCCGCAACAACACTTACAAGAACCGACTTCAATTTCCCCGGTCAGACCAGCGTGTACCACGGCAAGGTCCGCGACGTGTACAACATCAATGACACTCTGCTGGTGATGGTGGCCACCGACCGCATATCGGCATTCGACGTCATCCTGCCCAAGGGTATTCCTTACAAGGGCCAGGTGCTCAATCAGATAGCCGCCATGATGCTTGACGCGGTATCGGCCGAGATTCCCACATGGAAGATTGCCGTTCCCGATCCCATGGTGACCGTGGGCTACAAGTGCGAGCCCTTCAAGGTGGAAATGATCATCCGCGGTTACCTGACCGGCAGCGCCTGGCGCGAGTATGCCGCCGGTTGCCGTGAGATCTGCGGCGTGAAGCTGCCCGACGGCATGCGCGAGAACGAGCGTTTCCCCGAGCCCATCATCACCCCGACCACCAAGGCCGACGAGGGTCACGACGAGAACATCTCGAAGGAGGAAATCATTGCCCGCGGCATAGTTTCGGCCGAGGACTACGAGGTGATGGAGCGCTACACCCGCCGTATCTTCGAGATCGGCACCAAGATCGCCGCAGAGCGCGGCCTGATCCTGGTCGACACCAAGTACGAGTTCGGCAAGCTTGACGGCAAGGTGATCCTTATGGACGAAATCCACACTCCCGATTCGTCGCGCTACTTCTATGCCGAGCCCTACCAGGAGCTGTTCGAGGCCGGCAAGCCCCAGCGCCAGCTCTCGAAGGAGTTTGTGCGCCAGTGGCTCATCGAGAACGACTTCATGGGCAAGGAGGGCCAGCACGTGCCCGAGATGACCGACGAGGTGTGCGAGAACATCTCCAAGCGCTACATCGAGCTGTTCGACGTGGTGACCGGCACCAAGTTTGTCCCCGCTCCCGAGGACAACCTGGCCGACCGCATCGCCAAGAACGTGCTTGACTGCCTCAATGAGCTCAACCCCAAACAGTAAACCCACACACTGAGAGCGGCACGAGGCCCCCGCGCGGGTCCGCGTGCCGCTACTCTATACCCATACCGCCAACACCGAACCACAGTGTCAGAGAAAGTAGAGCAAATCAATCCTTTTGTGGGCGACAAGCGCGCCAAGCATGAGCAGGTGCGCGGCATGTTCAACGACATAGCGCCGCGCTACGACGTGATGAACCGACTGATGTCGCTGGGCATGGACCGCAGCTGGCGCCGCGCCACCGTTGAGATGGCCGCCGCCGAGCGTCCCAAGGCCATCCTCGACATAGCCACCGGCACGGGCGACCTGGCCATACAGCTTGCCCGCGGCATAGAGGGCGCCCGGGTTACAGGCGTGGACCTGTCGGAGGGAATGATCGAGGCCGGACGCCGCAAGGTGGCCGAGGCCGGACTGCAGGACCGCGTGGACCTGCGCAATGCCGACGCCCTGGCGCTGCCCTTCGCCGACAACAGTTTCGACGTGATAACCGTGGCCTTCGGTGTGCGCAACTTCGAGCACCTCGATGCCGGCTATGCCGAGATGCACCGTGTGCTGCGCCCCGGCGGCCTGCTGCTGGTGCTGGAGCTTACGCCTCCGGCCAGCGCCGTTGTCAGGCCCTTCTACCGCCTGTACACACGCGGGGTGATTCCCGCAGTAGGGCGCATGGTGAGCGGCTCGTCGAGGGCCTATGCCTATCTGCCCGAGAGCATCGAGGCTGTGCCCGCGCGCGGCGACATGACGGCTCTGATGGACGCGGCCGGATTCGCCGCCACCGCCTACCGCTGTTTCACCATGGGCGTCTGCACCCTGTACCACGGCCGCAAAGGCTGACGCCCGAGGCCTAACCCCACATTCAACCACCGTAATTCTCACATTTCCAACATGCGACTACATAAACTCCTCCCCCTGCTGGCATCGATGGCCCTTGTGGCCGCTCCTGCCATGGCTCAGAACTCAATCTCAGACCTTCAGCGCAAATTTGCCACCCTGCTTCAGAAGAATGTGCCCGACTCCACGGATCAGGCCCAGGAGGCACTGGTCATAGGTCCGACAGACACCATCACCTATGTGCCTCTCACGGTGGAGGAAATGATTGAAAATCCGCCGGTGGTGGTCGACACCATGATTGTGGTGGAGCCGCTGTCGCCGCTGGTGTTCACGCCGCCAGTTTACACCAACTTCCGCTACTTCAACGACTTCAAGCCATTTGAACGCGAGTACGGCGACAATGCCGACATGCACTGGGTGGAGCGCGCGAACGCACGAAGCCGCAACGAGCAGATGATACTTCAGCGATTCATGATTAACCATCCGGAAATGGTGCCCTACAATATCGCCACGCTGCCCGAGGCCCCCAAGCAGTACATCGCCGAGGTCAATCCCAAAGACCACACCATAGAAATACAGGAGGTGAAGGTGGAAACGCCTGACGTCCTGAGCTACGACATTCAGAAGCGCCATTGGCTGAGGACATTCAACTCGTCGCTGCACTTCTCGCAGGCCTATGTGTCGCCCAACTGGTACCAGGGCGGCAACAACAACCTGAACATGCTGGTCAACCTGTACTACAACGTGAAACTCAACCAGGTGTACCACCCCAAAATCCTGTTTGAGACCACCTTCCAGTACAAACTGGGCCTGAACAACGCTCCCGACGACTCGCTGCGCAACTACAGCATATCGGAGGACCTGCTGCAGATCAACACCACCTTCGGTTACAAGGCCGCCAAGCGATGGTACTACTCTGTCACTGCCCAGTTCAAGACGCAGATTTTCAACAGCTACGTCAAGAACTCGCGCAGCCTGAGTTCGGCATTCCTGTCGCCGGGCGAGTTCAGCGCCGGTCTCGGTATGACCTACAACTATCAGAACAAGAAGAAGACCTTCAGCTTCGACGCGTCGATATCGCCGCTGTCGTACAACATGAAGATATGCACGCGCTCCAACGAAGACCTGGCGCACTCGGCGTTCGACATCGACGCCGACAAGACGTTCGCCATGAAGTACGGTTCGTCCGCGGAGTGCAAGATGACGTGGCAGATGGCGCGCAACATACAGTTCCGCAGCCGCCTGTACCTGTTCACCGACTACGGTTACTTCCAGGGCGACTGGGAGAACACCCTGCAGATGGACATCAACAGGTTCCTGTCCACGCAGATCTACGCCCATCTGCGCTACGACTCAACCACGCCGCGCACCGACGACCCGCACTGGCACAAGCTGCAGGTCAAGGAGATACTGTCGTTCGGCGTGTCATATAAGTTCAGCTCCATCTGATGGCCAGGCTCCTGCTGACGGCAGTATGGGCACTGCTGGCGCTTGTGGCTCCGGCAGCGGAGCCGTATGTGCCGCAGCAGGCTGTCGACCTGTTCGATGGCCGCGAGGTGTCGGCGCCGGAGGGCGTGTGGCGCGTAACTGACGGCGCCGTGTTCGCCGTGGTACGCACCGGCGATGCCGTTGACCGTTACGACCTGGTGATGGTGAGCAGTCCCGACCTGCGTCTGCCCGGCTTTACGCGCGTGGGGTGGATGAAGGCCGCCGACCTTGCCGGCTCTATCTATGAAGCGGAAATGTACACCGACGTCGACGCCTCCGGACGGCTCGGCGGAAAGCATCGTTACAAGGTGCGTTTCAGCACGAAGGCTGGAGAGGAAGTGCTGGGAATCAGTCCTGTAAGAACATTTAAGCTGAGGCTGAGCACGGCCTTCAACTTTCTGATCCGCGCAGGGGTTGAGGCACAGTCGCACGATGTGAAAATCAGCGCGATACGGGTTTGGCCGGCATCGGCTGCAAGCGCTCTAAATCCGGAAGTGCTATGAAGAATGCCAAGAGAATCATTGTTATGGCCGTGCTGACGGCACTGGCGTGCGGCATAGCGGCGCAGGCACAGCAGACCACGCGCAAACGGCTGAAAAAGAGCGAAAGGGTTGAAGCTGTGAGCACAGTGACCGTGGCCTACGACACCATAGCCGGAACCGAGGCAGAGACTATGGCGCAGATTACGGGCTATGAGAAGCCTCTGCGGGCCAGTCGCGAGACATTCATGCTCAGGAATCTGAGCGCTAAAAGGCTTGTGGAGGGCGAATTTGAACTTACCTATTACGACATGAAGGGAAACATGCTGCACCGCCGCACGGTACGGACCGGGCTTGACATACCTGCCGGCGAACGCCGAATGGTGAGCCTGCGGCCATGGGATGTGAACCGCATGTTCTACTATCACCTCAACCGACCTCAGCGCACATCCGCCCAGGCTACGCCTTATGCCGTTAAAATTAAAATAATCAGTCTGTTACAGTAAAACCATCGAGGCAAAGAGACGACTGAAAGTGGCATCCAGGTCGGCACACAGACCGGGATGCGGACGCGATGTCTGCAGGCATGCGCTGCGTACGGCAGTGAGCCAGCGGAAGCGCTCGTGGGCCGGCATCTGGGCTATGGGCCCTGCGCCGGGCATTGCCAGCCCCACGCGTTCGAAGGACCGCGCCTGGGCCGACAGCAGCGCCAAGTCGGCCTCCGGGAAGAGTGCCTGGATGCGCACCGGGTCGATGGCCAGTTCCACACGCAGCCATCCGCGGCGCTTGCACATCATAATCAAGCCGATGTTGACAAACTCCTCGCGCTCAATGCTTGGCACATAGCGGATTACGGCGTATTCATAGAGCGAATTTTTCTCGTCGGGTGTTGATGGCATGGTCCACGAATATTTTGGAGTTAGACAAACGGTCGATGAGGTACTGCGAATAGATGTGGCGCAGTTCGGCAACTCTTGAGGCGGCCTCTTCGGGGGAGGCGTCGTCGGGGAGGTCGAAGCGGAGCCAGTCGTCGGGAATCATGTCAACGATGGCGCGGAGATGGTCGGGCGAGATGGACTGGTGCATTATGCGGTCAATCTCGGGCAGGAAGTCGGCATCGCGGAGCAGGGCGTGACGCTCTATGTATGTGAAGGGCGACAGGGCTGCACGTTGCCACGAGTCAATGTTGTGCTGGAACAGGAGCGAGGCTCCGAAGTCGATGAGCCAGAGCTCGCCGCGCCATAGCAACATGTTGGTGTTCAGCGCAGAGCGGTCCACGTTGGTGAGAAACGCGTCGAGCCACACTATGGTTGACGCCGTGAGCGTGTCGGTGCGGTTGGAGGATACGTCCCAGGCCATGGCTCCGTCCAGAAAGTGGAGGCCGAAATTGGTGCCCCGCGAAGCACGGAGCAGGTCCTGGATCTCCTCGTCGGGTTCGGTGCGTCCGAATTCCTCGCCAACATCGATGAAGACGCCTTCGGGCACGCGCAGACCTACGAGGCGAGCCACCTGCAGGCCAATGAATTCGGCTATCAGGGCTCGGGTGCCATGTCCGGCGCCGCGGAATTTCACAACGTATCTGAAACCGTCGTCGGCCTCGGCGAGCGCTGGCAGAGAGCCGCCCTCGCGCAAGGGCGTGACATAGCGCGTAACGGCCACATGGCGAGGCTGTTCGGGCGCTTCAGGGAGTTCTGTTCGGAAGAGAGTGTCCATAGTGGGATGTTTTAGTGTACAAAAATAACAAATAATTCGCCAAATTGAGAAATTTTAAGATGTAATTATGCTAAAAATAGTTACCTTTGTGGCCAACATATTGCCCAAAATAAGAACCAATCATCTTTATGACATTTAGAAAAATATATCATGGTCTGACATTGCTGGTGCTTGCCGTGTGTGCGGTGATGCTCCAGGCATGCTCGGACGACCCTGACCCTGTGCCGCCTCAGCAGACCTGCCCTACAACGGTGCTTGTCTACATGGCTGCACGCAATAGTCTGGGTTTCAACGGCTACGATGCCAAGGATATGCAGGAGATGAGCGCGGCGGTGAGCCGTGGCGACCTGCAGGGCGGACGCCTGCTGGTGTACCGAGCATCGGCCGACGGCACCACCATGCTCTCCGAGTTGACGCCAGATGGCATGAAAGTGGTGGCCGACTACGGCAAGTCGGCTCTGCTGTCGGTGCACGGCGAGCGCATGGCCGATGTGATAGCCAAGGCCAAGGCTTATGCGCCCTCGCAGCGTTTCGGCCTGGTGCTCTGGAGCCATGCCTCGGGCTGGCTGCAGAACGGCATAGACGATCCGGCATATCCCGCAGAGCAGCCCGGAAAGCGCCGTTCGTGGGGCGACGAGGGCGGCCGCTACATGAATGTGACGACCCTGGCACGCGTGCTCGAGACTGCGAAGCCCGACTGGGTGTGGTTCGACTGTTGCCTGATGGCCAATGTCGAGACCCTTTACGAGCTTCGCCGCGCCACACCCACTATTGTGGCCAGCTCCATAGAACTGCCGCCCAACGGCATGCCTTACGACCTGACGCTCAGGCATCTGTTCCGCCCCTCGGGCAGCGACCTGGAGTCGGCGGCACGCGCCACCTACGGCTATTATCGTGACGGTGCGGGCGATGACGGCCGACGCGACTGCGCACTGACGGTGGTGAACACCGATGCTCTCGAGGCCCTCGCCACCGTGACCGGCGACGTATATGCCGCTGCCCCGAAGCTGGTGCCTGACGGCTACAATCCACGCTATCTTACGCTGTCAAACCGCTACTATGCCGACATGGAGCACTATGTAAAGGCGCTGTGCGCCACTGCCCCGGGCGGCGAGGCGCTGCAGCAGGCATGGCAGACGGCGTTTGACAATGTGGTGAAATACAGCGAGTCAACGCCGAACCTGAAGAAAAAACTCGGGATTGCCGATGACACCAGTTGCGCCATCTCGACATATATTTACCAGAATGCGCAGGAAGCCGGCCGCAAGAACTACGGCGAGCTGGAATGGCCCTACCGCACCGGCGTGCTGAATGCTGACTGACAAACTTTTTTGACTAACATAATAATCTAAGAATCAATATGCTCACCCTGCAGAACCCCCTGCCAATCCCCGCCGACTCCATAGCCAGCCTTGCTGCCAAGGCTCCCACCACCAAAGAGGAGTGGACACTCCTGAAGAGTCTGCCCATTGAAGACCTGATTAACCAGCTGTGCACCAGGCTTGTGCACTTCGGCATACAGCTTGCCATAGCCATACTGGTGTTCTGTGTGGGCAAGTTCCTGATAGGCAAGATACATATATTCGTAGGCAATGTGCTGCGGCGCCGCAAGGTGGACGAGAGTCTGACCACCTTCCTACTGAGCATGGTGCGGATACTGCTCTACTTTATCCTGATAGTGACGGTGATAGGCATTCTGGGCATAGAGACATCGTCGTTCATAGCGCTGTTCGCCTCCGCCGGTGTTGCCATCGGTATGGCACTGAGCGGCACGCTTAAGAACTTTGCGGGCGGCGTGCTCATTCTGCTGCTTAAGCCCTACAAGGTAGGCGACTACATCGAGGCACAGGGCTATGCCGGCACCGTGCGCGAGATTCAGATATTCAGCACCATCATCACCACCTACGACAACAAGGGCATCATCATCCCCAACGGCCCTCTGTCCACCAGCTCCATAAACAATTGGAGCCGTGAAGACTACCGCCGCGTGGAGTGGAGCGTGGGCATCAGCTACGGCGACGATTTCAACGTGGCCAAGGCCGCCATCCTGGACATACTCAAGGCCGAGGAGGCAGTGGTGGCGCACAACATTATCGAAGACCGCCAGCGTCGCCTCGCCATGCAGGAACAGACTGAAGACGAGGACGATGCACAGACTGAAACCGAAGAGGTGGCAAAGAAAGCCGGCCTGTTCCGACGTCTGTTCGGCCGCCATCACCAGGCTGTGCAGGCCAAGATTGAGGAGCACATGCAGAAACGGCGCATGCAGAGCATGGAAGTGGTGGAGGAAAGCCGCCGCGAGGAGCATGCCCCGGCCGTGGTGCTCGACGCCCTGGCCGACTCGAGCGTGAACCTGAAGGTGCGCGCCTGGGTTCCAACCAATCAGTACTGGGGCGTGTACTACAAGGTGAACGAGCTGATATACAGCGAGCTGCCCAAACACGGAGTTTCCTTCCCCTTCCCGCAGATGGATGTGCATGTCGATTATGCCAACAGCGCTTCCGCCAACAGCGGCGCCCCGGCCAACAATTAATTACACAGGACTATGGATAACGAGATGATCAAACTTATGGAGCTCAGCGCCCTGGAGCCGTGGGTGGAGAGCTTCAGCCGCATGGGCAACAGCTACATATTCGCCCGCTTCCGAGGCTCGCAGATAGGCGGCAGCCCTATGAGCAAGCCTCTGAGATTCGACTGCATGACAATCATAGTGTGCCGACGCGGATCTTTCGACGTGGAGGTGAATCTGCAGGAATACCACATTGCGGCCAACACCATGCTGGTGGTGTCGCCGGGCATGCTCCTTAAGATGGCAAGTTCAAACAGCTCAAGGCTGGATCTGTACATGATATTCATCTCGCGTGAGTTCCTGATGGATATAAACATAGACCTGAACGCGCTCAACATCCGCTCGCTCATCGAGCACCGGTCGCCGGCCATCACGCTTACCGACGCCGAGGCCGGCAAACTGGTGAAGTATCTGGAGTTTCTGGACATGCAGGCATGCGAGGAAGAGGAGACCGTGTTCTCCAAGAACGTGGCGCGCTCGCTGTGCGCAGCGGTTTTCTACCAGTTGCTGCAGTTCAGCTATCTGCGCATAGGCCACCGCGAGGACGAGTCAAGGGAGCCGCTCAGCCGCCGTTCCACCTATGTTCACGATTTCATGCGTCTGGTTCACCTCAACTATATGAAGGAGCGCTCGGTGTCGTTCTACGCCGACCAGCTGTTCATCTCGCCCAAATACCTGACGCTGCTGGTCAAGGAGGCCACAAACCGTTCGCCGGGCGACTGGATCAACGAGTTTGTGGTCATCGAGGCCAAGAATCTGCTGCGTTTTTCGGGCAAGAATGTGCAGCAGGTGGCCTATGCGCTCAATTTCTCGAACCAGTCGTCGTTCGGCAAGTACTTCAAGCGCCTCACGGGATTCTCGCCGTCGGAGTACCAGAAAACATGACTGTAAGCCAATGATATACAGCAACCCCGTCGTCTGGACTGACGACGGGGTTGCATGCGTTTGGCCCTGCGAAATGGGCATAAAAAAAGATTGGTAGCTTCGCAGCCTCCAATCTTTGGTAAAACCTTAAAAATCTAATCCTATGAAAAAACTAATCAAATTTGTTCCTACGGCTTGTCGGCTGTGGAGTCGAACAAGCTTTTGTTGCTGTTGTAATATTAAGACAATCGAGGGGCATAAAAAGTTCAATCACAACCCCAAAAAATAGATAAATTTACAGGTGAGCAATATTCAATTCAAATAGGGTAAAAGCGACCTTCATTCCTTTATCCAAAAAGCCGGACAGCGTCTGGCATTTTGAGTTGGTCGCATTGGTGCGAACTTATAGAACTTGATTGTGCTGGGACACTCAAAAAATGAAATCGTTGTTGAATATGCCATGTATGGCATGGACAGCAATATTTTTGTTTCGAAATATCAACTTTATCTGCCAAATAGGGACGAATTAAGGAAGATGGTCCGGTCAATTGTTGAGGATGATGAGGACGGGATGCGAAAAAAGTTGTAAATTTGGGTGATTTTTGCCGGAAGGCGCTCCGCGTAAGGAACCAACGGGGTGCCTAAACGGTTAGAAGGTACGGTGCCGGCCAGACATACGGCACTATGACCAAACAGGACAGAGCTCAGAAAGGATGGAAACTAACCTACACATACTCGGATGCGGGTCGGCAACGCCGTCGATGCTCCATCAGCCGGCCTGCCAGGTGCTCGAGCACCGTGGCCGGGTGATGATGTTCGATTGCGGCGAGGGCGCGCAGCTCTCCGTGCGCCGCCACCACATCAAGTTCACACGGCTGACGGACGTGTTCATTTCGCATCTGCACGGCGACCATCTGCTGGGTCTGCCGGGCCTGCTGTCGAGTCTGGGCCTGCATGACAAGCACGGCTCTGTGACGGTGCACATATTCGAGGCCGGAGCCGAACTGCTCGACCTGACGCTGCGCACCGTGTGCCACGAGCTGCCCTACGAGGTGAAATACAATGTGATACGTCCCGGCGAGGAACAGCTGCTGGTGGATGCCGGCGGGTTCACGGTGAACAGTTTTCCGCTCTACCACCGTGTGCCGTGCTCCGGATTCCGTTTCCAGGAGAAGGAGAAGCCGCGCCATCTGAAGGGCGACATGGTGAAGTATCACAACATCCCTCTGTACAAACTGAACGAGATAAAGCAGGGCGCCGACTATGTGACTCCCGAGGGGGTGGTGATCCCCAACAGCCATCTGACCACGGATGCGAGTCCGGCCGTGTCGATGGCTTATGCGTCGGACACCATGTTCGATGCGCGCGTGGCCGATTCGGTGCACGGAGTGAGCCTGCTGTACCACGAGGCCACTTATGCCGGCGCCGACATGGCCGAGCTCGCGGCTCAACGCGGACACAGCACGGCGGCGCAGGCTGCCGAAATAGCGCGCATGGCCGGAGTGGGCCATCTGCTGCTCGGACATTACTCGAAGCGTTACAACGGCACGGACGAGCACCTGAAGGAGGCCCGTGCCATATTCCCCGACACCATGGCCGCCAACGAGGGCATGGTGATAGAACTCGACAAACCGGGCATGCCCGCAACGTGCAGACGATGAGCTCCAAAGGCCACATCGCACCTCTGCCCGTGTGGGCCGACAACGCCGACGAGCGATTCATGCGCATGGCGCTGCGCGAGGCCGAGGCTGCCGGACGCGACGGCGAGATTCCCATCGGCGCCGTGGTGACTTGCCGAGGCCGGGTGATAGCCTCGGCGCACAACATGACCGAGGCGCTGACCGATGTGACGGCGCACGCCGAGATGCTGGCAGTAACATCGGCGGCAAACAACCTGGGCGGTAAGTATCTGACTGAGTGCACGCTGTATGTGACTGTGGAGCCTTGCCTGATGTGTGCAGGCGCCATAGCCTGGTCGCAACTGAGGCGCATAGTGATCGGTGCCACCGACCCCAAGCGCGGCTATTCCACCATGACCACCGGCAGTCCGTTCCACCCCAAGGCCGAGGTGGTGACCGGAGTTCTCGGCGCTGAATGTGCCGAGCTCATGACCAAATTTTTCAAACAAAGAAGAAAGAAATAACCACATGATATACATGATGATAGCCGGAGAGGCCTCCGGCGACATGCACGCCGCGCAACTGATGAAAGCCATCCGCCGGTACGATGCCAAGGCGCAGTTTGTGTTCTTCGGCGGCGACAATATGGCCGAAGCGGCCGGACGCGAGCCTGTGGTGCACATCCGCGAGATGGCCTATATGGGCTTCAGCGAGGTGGTGCGCAACCTGGGCAAGATACGCCACAACCTGCAGCTGGCCAAGACACTGCTGAGGAAGGTGAATCCCGACTGCCTGATACTGGTGGACTATCCGAGCTTCAACCTCAAGGTGGCCGATGCCGCCAAGTCGGCCGGTATCAAGGTGTTCTACTACATATCGCCCAAGGTATGGGCCTGGAAGGAATGGCGTGTGCGCACGCTGAAGCGGGTGGTGGACCGCATGTTCGTGATCCTCCCGTTTGAGAAAGGCTGGTACCGCGACGCCCACCAGTGGGATGTGACCTACGTGGGCAATCCCACCGTGGCCGAGATAGATGACGCTATGGCCGCCGCTCCTGACTTTCAGGATTTTGTGAAGGCTTACGGACTGCGCGACAAGCCCATTCTGGCACTGCTGCCGGGAAGCCGCCGCGGCGAGATAAAGAACAATCTGCCGGTTATGCTGCAGGCTTCGCGCCGGTTTGTGCAGTACCAGGCGGTGATAGCCGGCGCGCCGGGCATCGACGAGGATTTCTACCGCGAGTACACGGCCCTGCCGGTGATATACGACGACCGGATGGCCCTGCTGCACAACAGCCGCGCCGCCATGGTGACATCGGGCACGGCCACGCTGGAGTGCGCCATAGCCGGTGTGCCGCAGGTGGCCTGCTACCGGTCGAACGGGCGCAAGGTGGCATACGACATAATGAAAAAGGTGCTGAGCGTGCCCTATGTCACGCTACCCAACCTGATAGCCGGCCGTGAGGTGATTCCGGAGCTGCTGCTGCACATGTGCACGCCCGATGCCGTGGGCGAGGCACTGTCGCCGCTCATGTCGCTGACGGGCGCACGTCGCCAGGCCATGCTCGACGACTATGCGGAGGTGCGCAAGGCTCTGGGCGAGGAGGACGCCGCCGACAATGCCGCCCGCCACATGGTAGCCGACCTGGAGAACAATCGCAACCTGTACTCGCAGTCAGGGCAATAAAAGGCCCCGCATCAACGTTTATAACGCGGAGAGGATGTCCCGAACGGTGCATTCCGCTCCGCGTAATTTTTTCATTTACACATTTCTAACGCGAATCCCAATTACGATGATAAAGATATTCAGAAACGCCCTGATGGCCGCGCTGCTGTGCGTGGTGTCGGCTGCGGTGACCGGCTGCATAGAGGACGGCGTGACCACCTCGCCCTCGGACCAGCCCGTGTTCTCGGTTGACACGCTGAAGCTGGGCACTGTGTTCACCGAAGAGGTGACCACCACCCACCGCTTCACGGTGCACAATCGTGCCAAGAAGGGCATAATAATCAGCGACATACGCATGAGCGGCGAGCATGGCAAATTGTTCCGCCTCAATGTTGACGGCCAAACCGGCCGCGAGTTCAGCAACGTGGAAATCCGTGCCAACGACTCCATCTATGTGCTCGTGGAGGCCACCCTCCCTGCCAACAAGGAGGACCTGCCCGTGGAGGTTGCCGCCAAGATCGACTTTGTGACCAACGGAGTGACAAGCCATGTGACCGTCACGGCCAACGGACAGGATGTGGAGCGCCTTAAGGCTTTGACCCTCAATGAGGACACGCGTTTCAGCGCCACCAAGCCCTACCAGATTTTCGACTCGCTGGTGGTGGCCGAAGGACGCACCCTGACGCTGCCAGCCGGCGCGCGGCTCTACTTCCACGACGGCGCCACCATGATAGTGCGCGGCACGCTCCTCAGCGAGGGTACCGTGGATCAGCCCGTTACTCTGTGCGGCGACCGCACCGGCAACGTGGTGACCGACATATCGTTCGACCTGATGTCGCGCCAGTGGAACGGCCTGCAGTTCACAGTGTTGTCGCACGGCAATGTGCTTAACCACACCGTGGTGAAGAACAGCTGGTTCGGCGTGATAGTGAGCGGCGACGGCAGCGACCTGGGCGCGCCCAAGCTGAGCATGCTCAACAGCCGCCTGCGCAACTCCGGCGACCTGGTGCTGGAAGTGTACGACGCCGACATCCGCGCCGTGGGCTGCGAGTTTGGCGAGGCCGCGAACGGCCTGGTGCGCCTGACCGGCGGCAGCCATGTGTTCAACCAGTGCACATTTGCCAACTACTACCTGTTCAGTGCCCTGGGCGGCCCGGCGCTGCAGTTCGCCCACCTCAATGCCGAGGACGACTCCAAGCTGGAGGAGCCGCTCACCACTCCCTACACCCGCGCCGAGTTCACCAACTGCATAGTGTACGGCAACGGCACCGACCTGTCGCACGGCACGCTTGATGACACCGAAGTGTACTTCCGCCGCTGTCTGCTCAAGAGCGCCGGCACCGACGACGACCACTTCCTGAACTGCCTTTGGGACACCGACCCCCTCTACTACACCGTGCGCGAGGACTATGTCTTCGACTATCGCCTTCGCGACGAGTCGCCGGCCATCGGCGCCGCCAATGCCTCGCTCAACCTGCCCGAAGCCGCCGTCGACGGCTACGGCCTGCAGCGCGGCTCCACCCCCGACCTCGGGGCCTATGTGTATACGCCGGGTGAGAATAAAGATTAATAAATGTAAATATATACTAAAAATACTGAATGAGCCGAGGCGCTTCCGCATAGGGGAGTGCCTCGGCTGTTTTATGGCCGGATGATGCTAAAACGTTATGATTGTTAGGGGTAACGTTGCAAATGTGATGCGAAGACGGCACAAAGGGTGATAATGCTATGCTAAATTTGTGGAATGCTTGCTGATTTTTTTTGTATCGAGTATTTTTTTTGTGAGAAAATAATTATTATATTTGTTGCGTGTAATGCAACCTTAGGCGCGGACGTCCCTGACAGATCAGAAATGCCTTACCCCCACGGCCGCATTTAGTCAAGGTTCCATATACTACTTGAATCCTGTTCCCAAGGCATAATCCCATAGAAAAGATGGTGGCGATGCCGCACTCTCTGAAACTACATCCTATCCTCTCTCTCAAATCGTACTTGAATCTTTAAATCCACATCATCACTATCATTCCCCAGACAACAACGTATCAGAAAACAGCTACCCGGGCATAGCCGCAGGCATGTCAAGGCAGTGACCGCATACACCCTCCGTCGCAGTGCGGAGGCGTGACAACCTAAAAAAGGAGCTACTCGGTTTTTAGGCATATATTTTGGCCGAGAGCCCTTCTAATGGTGGAAGTCGGCTCATCCAACTCATTTTCAATTTAGGATTTATTAGTAGATTTCTCGATTCCTACTCAACGCGGCGTTGCAAATCGGGCGTCGCCGGAGTGGGGCAGCAGATGGGCCGTAATTTATATACACTCCCGGTTGGGTTGCCTGAACCCAACTATTAGGAGACGGAGATTGCTCGTGAGAGTAGTCTCCGCTTTTTTCACAGTGAGAGGCATGATGCAGCAAGCGCCCGCAACCTGTGGTGGCTGCGGGCGCTTGCTGTGCGTGTCCGAGGCGTGTCAGCGTCGGGCTGTGGCGCGCGCTGTGATGGCCATGGTGGCCTGGTAGGCCGAGAAGGATATCAGTGTGATCATTGCCGCAATGAGAATCCACACCGTGGATGCTGCCACGAGATGCGAATCGGCCACGGTCGATGCCGAGGTTGTGATGCTGTAGGCCGAGGTGGCGATCCAGGCGGCGAACTGTTCGATGAGGGCGAGGATCTGCGGGGCCAGGATGGCGGTGACCATGCCTGCCAGGAAGCCCGTCACGGCGGCGGCGGCCACGGCCATGCGCGAGCGGCGTCGCTGCGAGTCGAGGCGCGCGGTCACGGAGTCAGCCATGTCCATGCGGCTCTCAAGGCGAGCCATGAACAGGTCGTCGCGGCCGGTGCGGGGCTTGATGTCGGCGAAAAGCTGGCGCAGATCGTTGTCGGTGTCGCGGGGTTCGGTGTTGTTGGTGTTGTTGGTGTTGTGGGTCATTGCGGTAAAAGGTTGCGGAGGTGGGTGCGTGCGCGCGAGAGCAGCTGACGCACCGCTTCAGGTTTGATTTCGAGAATCTGGGCGGCTTCCTGGGTGGAGTAGCCCTGCATATAGAAGAGGAGTACGGCAGAGCGTTCATGTTCCGACAGGCGGTTGAGGGCGGCATACAGATCCTGATAGCGGAAAGCGTCGTCGGCACCGCCAGGGGCGGAGACCGAGAGCGATTCGTCGATAGGCGCCGTGGGTCTCACCGTGCGGCTGTAGGAAATGAAGGTGTGGTAGGCGATGCGGAACACCCATGGCTGGAAGCGGGCCTCGTCGCTGAGCGAATGGAGCGAGGTGTAGGCCTTGATCAGGGTGTCCTGGGCAATGTCGTCGGCCAGTTGGGAGTCGCCACAGCACAGGCCGGTGAGGAACCGCCTGAGCGGCTCCTGCACGGTCCTTACGTTGGCTATGAACTGTTGGCGATTCATCGCTGTTGCGGGTAGGTTGCGGGCTGATCAGTCCAGAAGCTTTGTTTCTGACTCGATGACTTCGGCTTCTTCATCCCCGGCAGGCAGTTTGGGGCGTGTGGCGATGAATACCACCGTGTAAGCCAGACCGACTGCCAGGCTGAGGCCGCCGAAGAACACCAGGCCGAACATTTCGCCGTCGCGTTCGGGGCCGTTGATGGCGAAAGTCATGGCGAGGAGGGCCAGGCCGATGAAGCTGAAGATGCAGGCGCGGAGCAGACGCAGGGAGCGGAGCGACTTGGCATTGCGCGCAGTGCGTCCCGACTGGTTGAGCAGTTTCGACACTGCCTCGGGATCAATGCTGGGATTGACGCGGATGGTCTCCATGATGATGTCGGAGCGGCGCTTGTCGCGGGCGTTCACGGCATAAGCTATAATCCAGGTGAAGAGGATGGGCAGGCCTACTACGATTGCTATGGGCAGGAATGCGTTTTCAAAGAAATCTTCCATAATTGTATTTGTTTTTAGAGTTTGCTTGGTTGGGTGAAAATGGTGTGATTGGAAGTGTTTTCCGGAGCACTTACATCACAATGACGCATCCCGGCGGCAAAAGGTGACATGCCCATGGCATTTTTTTCTGAAAAAATTGACGGCCGGGCTGCCAAAGGGTTTGCGTCCGGCCGTCAGATATCTAAGCTTGTTATAGATTACTTGTTGGCAGTGAGCCAGTTGTAAGTTTCGGTGCAGGTGAGGTTTGTAACCTTGTCGCCCATCTGGATCTTAAAGTCGCCCTTCTCGAGAATCCACTTGCCGTCAGTGCCAACGTAGGCGAGGTCGGAAGCGGGGATGGAGAGGGTGACGGTGCGGGTTTCGCCGGGCTTGAGGCTCACCTTCTCGAAGGCGCGGAGACGGCGGTTGTCGGGCACGCAGCGGCTTGCCACCAAGTCGGAGCTGAAGAGCATCACTGTCTCCTGGCCTTCGCGGTCGCCGGTGTTGGTGACGGGGATGGAGAATGTGAGCACGTCGCCCTCCTTGAACGAGTTCCTGTCGGCCTTGAGGTCGCCGTATTCGAAGGTGGTGTAGCTCTTGCCGAAGCCGAAGGGCCACTGCACGTCGATGGCGGCGTTGTAGTCATAAGCTCCGGACATGGTGCCCACCTGCTCGGACACCTTGTAGTCGTAGGTGGAGAGGGCGTTGGTGTTGCGGGGATAGGTGAAGGGGAGACGACCGCTGAAGTTGGCGTCGCCGGCCAGGAGGTTGGCCAGTGCGTCGCCGCCGTAGTTGCCGGGGAGCATGATGTCGACCACGGCTTTGGCAAGGGGCTCGATGGCGCTGAGCACGCGGGGGCGACCCTCGTTGATGACCATCACCACGGGCTTGCCGGTGGCGGCGAGGGCCTTTACGAGGTCCTGCTGGTTGTGCGAGAGGGTGATGTCCGAAATGTTGCCGGGAGTCTCGCAGTAGGAGTTCTCGCCGATGCAGCACACAATCACATCGGCCTGTGCGGCGGCCTTGACGGCGGCGTCGATGTCGGGGGTCTTCTCGGCGGCGTAGTCGCCGTCGTTGTCATATTCCACGCCGGGAACATAGGTTACGTTGGCCTTGCCGAACTTGTCCTGCATGGCCTCGAGGATGGTGTTGTACTGCTCCAGGTCGCCGGGGAGGAGCTTGCCCTGCCAGCTTACGGACCAGCCGCCGTTGAGGGTGCGCATGGAGTTGGCGTTGGGGCCGGTGAGGAGGATTCTGGTGCCCTTTTTGATGGGGAGCACGCTGTCGGTGTTCTTGAGGAGCACCATCGACTCTTCGGCGGCGCGGGTGGCGTCCTTGGCGAACGATTTGGAAGCGAACAGGGGATAGTCCTCGACGCGCTGCTTGGGGTTGTCGAACAGGCCGAGGCGATACTTGACGCGGAGAATGCGGCGGGTGGCGTCGTCAATGCGGCTCATGGGCACCAGACCTTCCTCCACAGCCTCGCGGAGAAGCTTGCAGAAGCCCAGATCGTAGGGGTCCATGGTCATGTCGATGCCGGCATTGATGGCCATCACTATGGCTTCCTTCTTGTCTGCGGCCACCTTCTCGCGGGTGAAGAGATTGTTGATGTCGGCCCAGTCGGTAACGATGAAACCGTCCCAGTTGAGGCCGTCCTTGAGCCACTCGGTGAGCAGGCGGTGGTCAGCGTGGACGGGCATGCCGTTGACAGATGCCGAGTTCACCATTACGGTCTGGGCGCCTGCCTCGATGGCCTTCCGATAGGGCTCGAAGTGCTTCTCGCGGAGGTCGGCCTCGCTGATCACGGCCGGAGTGCGGTCCTTGCCGGATACGGGAGCGCCGTAGCCCATGTAGTGCTTGATGGATGTGGCGATGTGGTTCTTGTCAATGTTGTTGGGGTCGTCGCCCTGGAATCCGCGCACGGCGCTTTCGGCCATCACGCCGCTCAGGTAGGGGTCTTCGCCGAAGTTCTCCCAGCAGCGGGGCCAGGCGGAGTTGCGGATCAGGTCGAGGGTGGGGCTGTAGGTCCAGGGGCATGCCGAAGCGCGGGTCTCGTAGGCGGTGATTTCGGCACCGGTGCGCACCAGGGCAGGGTTGAACGTGGCAGCCATGTTGATGTTCTGGGGCAGGAGTGTGCCGCCGGAGGTGTAGGTGGTTCCGTGGTTTTGGTCAAGGCCGTAGATGCAGGGGATTCCGAGCTCCTTCATGGAGATGTCCTGTATTTTGCCGATGAACTGGTTCCACTGTTTGGGCGTGAGCGAGTGACCGGGGGCGTTGAGGATGGAGCCTACCTTGTATTTGCCTATGATGGTGTCAAGCATCCCGGGGTGCTCCACCAGTTGACCGTCGGGGCCGAGGTGTGCGGCAAGATCGATGGCTATTTCGGTCATCTGTCCGATTTTTTCGTCGAGAGTCATACGGGCGAGGGTCTTCTCAACCTTCTTCTCGATGGCGGCATCGCGGGCGATGGCCGGTTTTGTGCTGGCACCTGCCGATAAGGCCACGGCGGCTCCCAGCGCTAACATTGTAAATTTTTTCATGATTGGTTATGGGGTTGTGGTGATAAAAAAGATTGGTTATTAGTATCTAAGGAAGAGTTCTCACCGCCGGCCCCGAGTCCAATTTGCGGGCACCGGCGGCGGGGAATCGGGGCGTCAGTCGCCGAGCAGGCGGTGGTACTCCTCGGGGTTGGTTATGATGCGCACGGCTTCGTTGAATATGGGGTCGAGCGTGTTGGTTGAGCGTGAGTATGAGCCCTTGTCGAAGAGGTCGCGCTCCAGCAGGCCCTTGATCATGGCAGTGAGCACCTTCGACGAGGTTTTGATCTGCTCCTCGTTGGGCTTCAGACCGTCCTTTTCGGCGTAAGCCACCAGCTCGGGCAGGAGCGGGGTGGGGTCGAACTGGTTGAAGAAGTCGTCCTCGGTGGCATACTTGGCGCGCAGCTGCGAGCGGTGGTTGTCCAGGTAGTCGGAGATGAAGCGGTTGATGATGCCCTTGGCCACGATGTCGCGGTAGTAGACCGAATAGTTCGACGTGTCGACTGGCACGAACAGGTCGGGCATGATGCCACCGCCGCCGTAGACGGTGCGACCGTTGCGGAGGGTCTTGTATTTCTGGTTCTCGTCGAAGTGGATGGAGTCGGCGCTGAACAGCTCGCCGTGGGTCATGCGGTTGAGCAGGTCAAGCTGGTACTCCTCGCCCTGGCCCTTCTCGTAGTGCTTCTGGATGGAGCGTCCGGAGGGGGTGTAGTAGCGTGCGGTGGTGAGTCGGATCATTGAGCCGTCAGGGAAGGGGAATGGACGCTGAACCAGGCCCTTGCCGAAGGTGCGTCGGCCCACAACCACTCCGCGGTCATGGTCCTGGAGGGCGCCCGACAGAATTTCGGAGGCCGAAGCCGAGTACTGGTTGACCATCACCACCACGCGGTCGATTCCGGTGTTGAAGTTGTGCTCCACGTCGAGGTATACCGGCGGCTGTTTCTCGCCCTGGGTGTAGACCACGCGGTCGCCCTTCTTTAGGAACAGCGAAGCCAGGCCGTGTGCGGCGCCGAGGTAGCCGCCGCCGTTGTCCTCAAGGTCGATGATGAGGTGCTTCATGCCCTTCTTTTTCAGGGCTTTGATGGCGTCCCACACTTCCTGGGGCGTTTCTTCGGCGAATCGGCTCACCTGCACATAGCCCACTTCTGGAGCCACCATGTAGCTGGCGTCCACGCTGTAGATGGGAATGTCGTCGCGGACTATGCGGAAGTCGATGAGCTCAGGGGTGCCGGCGCGCTTCACCTTGAGGTTGACCACCGAGCCCTTGGGGCCGCGGAGGGTCTTGAGCACGTCGTTGTTGACCATCTTGGGACGTGTGAAGATGGTGTCGTTCACATATATGATACGGTCGCCGGGGCGTATTCCCACCTTCTCGGAGGGGCCGCCCGAGGTGGTCTGCACCACGCACACGGTGTCGCGGACAATGCTGAACTGCACGCCGATGCCCGAGAATTTGCCTTCAAGCGGCTGGTTCAGCTCCTGGGTTTCCTTGGGGTTGGAGTAGGCCGAGTGCGGGTCTAGGGTTTTGAGCATGGCGATGATGGCCTCGGTGGTGAGGCTGTCGGAGTTGACGGGGTCAACGTAGTAGTTCTCGATGATGGCCGCGGCATAGCGCAGCTTCTGGTCGGGGGTGAACTCGCGGAGCTGTGCGGCGGCGGTTATGGTGGCTGCGGCGGCTATGGCCGACAGTATGAATGTTCTTAATTTCATATATAGCTTATAATCAGAATATTAAAATGGGTTGCGGTGCCTTTACTGCGGTTTGGGCATGAATTGGGAGGTGTCGAGGCCGTAGGAGTCGAGTTCGCGCACCACCGACGACGACACGCATGCCAGCTCGGGCAGGGCCATGAGCATGACGGTCTCCATGCCGTTGATGCGGCGGTTGATGTCGGCCATGTCGCGTTCGTACTCGAAGTCGTGGACTGAGCGCACGCCGCGCACTATCGCCGAACAGCCGAAGCGGGCGGCGGCCATGGCGGTGAGGTCGGTGTAGACTACCACGCTCACACGCGGGTCGGCGGCATAGAGGGCCTCGATGTCGCGTCGGCGCTGTTCGGCTCCGGCCATGGAGTCGGGCTTGGCGTAGTTGGCGCCAATGGCTATCACCACGCCGTCGAACTGGGCGAGGGCGCGGTCAACGATCGAGGCGTGGCCTGCAGTGAAGGGATTGAATGACCCGGCAAAGAATACTGGCACGGTTTTGAAGGGTAGGTTATGATGGGTTTGTGTTAAATGTTATCGGGTGAGGAGTAAAGCGTTAACCGCGGTGATTGGCGTCAGATGACGTCGGGGGCATCATCTTCAATAACAAGATTGTCAATGATGAAGTTCTGGCGCTCCATGGTGTTCTTGCCCATGTAGAACTCGAGCACTTCGGCCACGCCGTCGTCCTTGCGGAGCGTAACGCGGTCAAGGCGCATTTCCGGTCCGATGAAGGTGCGGAACTCGTCGGGGGTGATTTCGCCGAGACCTTTGAATCGGGTGATTTCCACATTGGGCTGGCCAATGCGTTCTATCGCGGTGATGCGTTCCTCGTCGGAGTAGCAGTAGTAAGTGTCTTCCTCCTTTCCGCTCTTTAGCTTGCCGCGTTTGGCTGTCTTGCGGTTGCGCACGCGGAACAGGGGCGTCTGGAGCACGTATACATGGCCCTTCTTGATGAGGTCGGGGAAGAACTGCAGGAAGAAGGTGATCATGAGCAGGCGGATGTGCATGCCGTCCACATCGGCATCGGTGGCGATGATTACGTTGTTGTAGCGCAGGTCGTCGATGGAGCCCTCGATGTTGAGCGCGGCCTGGAGGGCGTTGAACTCGTCGTTCTCATAGACGATTTTCTTGGTCAGGCCGTAGGAGTTGAGGGGCTTGCCACGGAGCGAGAACACTGCCTGGGTGCGCACATCGCGGATTTTGGTGATGGAACCGGCAGCGGAGTCGCCCTCGGTGATGAATATGGACGAAGCCTCCTTGAGGGCGGGGTCGCCCTTGGTGTCGTTCAGGTGGATGGTGCAGTCCAGCAGCTTCTTGTTGTGGATGTTGACTTTCTTGGCCTTTTCGCGTGCAATCTTGGTGACGCCGGCCATTGCCTTGCGCTCGCGCTCGCTCTCCTGGATTTTCTTTAGGAGTGCTTCGGCGGTCTCGGGCTCGCGGTGGAGGTAGTTGTCGAGTTCGCGCTTGATGAAGTCGCCCACAAACTTGGCCACCGTGGGGCCGTCGGGACCCATGTCGCGCGATCCGAGCTTGGTCTTGGTCTGCGACTCGAACACCGGCTCCTGCACCTTGACGGCCACGGCGGCAACTATGCCGTTGCGGATGTCGGAGTACTCGAAGTTCTTGCCGTAGAACTCCTTGATGGTGCGCGACACGCTCTCCTTGAAGGCCGACAGGTGAGTGCCGCCCTGGGTGGTGTGCTGGCCGTTGACAAACGAGTAGTATTCCTCGCCGTACTGGTTGGCGTGGGTGATGGCCACCTCTATGTCGTCGCCCTGCAGGTGTATGACCGGATAGAGGGCGTCCTTGGTCATGTATTCGTCCAGAAGGTCGAGCAGACCCTTGCGCGACACAAAACGCTTGCCGTTGAGGATCATCTGCAGACCCACGTTGAGGTAGGTGTAGTTCTTGATGAGGGGGATGATGAACTCGTCGCGGAAGCGGTAGTCGCGGAAAATGGTGGGGTCGGGGGTGAACTGCACGAAGGTGCCGTTGGGCTCGTCGGTGTCGGTGATGGGGCTCTCTTCGATGAGCTCGCCCTTGAGGAAACGGGCGTCCTTCTGCTTGCCGTCGCGCACGGAGCGAATCTCGAAGCTCTCTGACAGTGCATTCACGGCCTTGATACCCACGCCGTTGAGGCCCACTGACTTTTTGAAAGCCTCGGAATCGTACTTGCCGCCGGTGTTCATCTTGTTCGACACATCGACCACCTTGCCCAGGGGCACGCCGCGGCCGTAGTCGCGCACGGTGACGGTGGTGTCGGTAATGTCGATGGCAATCTTGTTGCCGAAGCCCATCATGTGCTCGTCGATAGAGTTGTCCAGGACCTCTTTGAGCAGCACATAGATGCCGTCGTCCGACGATGTGCCGTCGCCCAGCTTGCCTATGTACATGCCGGGTCGGAGCCTGATGTGCTCGCGCCAGTCGAGGCTCTTGATGTCGTCCTCCGAGTAGTTCACGGGTTTTGACTCGAGGGCTGCGTTAACGTCGTCGGTGATGTCGAAAATATCGTCGCTCATTTGGGGATGTGATGATGGGTATTAGTTTTTCAGGAAACGGGTGAGAGGGAAGTGGCGCCAGAGCACATTGGGGATGCGCTTCCACAGGGCGGTGAGAATGCGCCAGCGCCAGTCGATGACGGCCACACGCTTGCGGCGGTCGATGGCGCGCACAATCAGCGGAGCCACGCGGTCCACGCTCATCAGCATGGGGTAGCGGTTGGCGGCGGTGTTGAGCAGCGGGGTGTCGACGAATCCGGGGCGGATGTCGGTGAACGTGATGCCGAGGCCCAGATTGTTCGACAGCTGGCTCAGCGCCAGGATGTATTCCCACTCGTAGCGCTTTGAGGCGCTGTAGGATGCGCTTATGCCGAGGCCCTTGACGCCTGCCACCGAGGTGATGGCGGCGAAGTGGCCGGGGCGTCCGGCATGGCGGAAATGGTTGAAGGCCCAGTCGGCCACGGCGGTGAAGCCCACCACGTCGACTCGGGCTGTGTGGAGGTCGCTGGCGGTGTCGAGCCGGGGGTTGAGCCATCCGCAGCCTGCGGCGTTGAACACCACGTCGGCCCCGCCAAGGCGTGCCGACAGGGCGTCGAGGCGGTCGGCTACATCGTCGGCGCATACGTCAATGGCTTCAGCCTCCATGCCGGGGTGTGCCGCGGCACTCTGCTGCAGCAGTTCCAGGCGGCGTGCGGCGATGCCCACACGCCATCCGCGCGAGGCATAGATCTCGGCCACGCGGCGTCCCAGACCTGACGATGCTCCTATGACGATGATGCTGCTCATGGTTGTGCCGGGGGTGCTGACACTGCCGAAGTGCGCGGCGCGTCGGTGATGGAGCCGGTGCCAACGTTGCGCACCTTGCGGTTGAGTGGCAGTGTGTAGATTATTGAGAATGAGCCGCCGAGGGCGGATGTGGCGGTGCCGTATCCGGGGATGTACCAGGGGTCGCCCACGGCGGGATGGCTCTGGTGCAGGACTGTGTGATACTTCACCATCCATCCGGCCGAAATGGGTCCGAACAGCTTGACGCGCAGGCCGATGCCCACCTCAAGCCATCCGGCCGAAGCCGATGTGGAGGGGATGGACATAGAGGATGTCTCGCCCCAGTAGGGGTCGTCGACGGTGATGCCGTCGGCGCTGAACTTGAAGGCTGAGAAGCCGTAGCGCACGCCGGCGAAAATGCGGTAGTCGGGGTTGGAGTTGTACAGGAAGTTATAGTCCATGCCCAGACGGAAGTATGGGGCCAGCTTGCCGTGGTAGGTGTAATTGTTGTCGACGGGAGTCTTTTTGGCCGTACCCATGCCGAACTCGAAGACGGGCACGAAGCGGTTGTGGAGGCTCAGGGCCACCCATGCGTCGGCACCGCCGTACTTCTGGCCGAAAGCGCGCATCACGGGGTCCCAGAAGTTGATGCCCACACTGATGTCGTGCATCAGGGGGTACTTCATGGGCGGCGCCTTGGGCAGCAGGGTTGAGTCGGTCCATTCCACACCGGTGAGGGTGTCGACCATGATGATGTTGCCGTTCTCGTCGTGATAGTGCGTGGAGCGTGCTCGGCGGCGCTCCAGGGCACGTGCGGAGTCGCCGCGCTCGTCGTTCTTGTACTGCGTGCGAGTGGCAGCGTTGTTGACGGGCGTTACACGTCGCTGTGCCTCGGCCTGAGGCACGCTGAGCACTCCTACGAGCACCAGTACGGCGGTGGCAATGATGGTGATCAGGCGTCTCATGGCTGCGGGTTTTCAGACTGCTCGGTCCGGAAGTAGATGCGGATCTGCTGCAGGTTGTTGTTGGTTATCAGCGAGTCGACCACTGCCACGGAGTCAACTATGTGGCGGGTGTAGTCCACGCGGCGGATGCGATAGTTGTACATGGCGCCGCACTCGTCGCCGGCCAGGAATGGCTGGGCGGTGTAGGCGAAGGTGATGGTGTCGTTGAGGAGGGTGGTGTCCGTGTCGGCCCACTTGTAGGCTATGCACCATGATGTCGATTCGGCCGTGGAGCGCATGGGCAGGTACACCTCGCTGATCTTCTGGCCGGGGGTGGCCACGGCTGAGTCGCCGGGAGCTCCGATGCCGTGGATCAGCAGCGAGTCGAGCGTGAGGCTGCGGCCCTCGGCGGCATCGTAGAAACCGGCGAGGGGGAGCGCCGAGCGGTTGTCGGTGCATCCCTGGGTGTTGCAGCCCGCCGACACTGCGGCTATGAGCGCTGCTGCGCAGACGGCGATGGTGTTCAGAATGTTTCGCACGAGCAGATTTCGTCAATGGGTTTGCGAATCTTTTCGGGGGCAACGTCGTGATCCTTGGCGGCATAACCGAGGGGCAGGATTGCCACGGGTTCAACGCCGTCGGGCAGGCAGAGCTCGCGGCGCACGGCGTCGACATCGAAGCTGCACACCCAGCAGGTGGCCAGGCCGAGGGCTGTCGCTGCCAGGCACATGTGCTCAACGGCGATGGAGAGGTCCACGTGGGTGTGGTTCTTGTGGTCGGCGGGGCGCACCCATGCCTGGTCGGTGAGGCCGCAAGCCACGATGAGCACCGGAGCCTCGAGGAAGGCGGGGCGGCTCTTGGCCAGCATGGCGGCGCGGCGCTGCGGGTCGCGTACCACCACAAAACGCCAGGGCTGGCGGTTGCAGGCGCTGGGGGCGATGCGGGCGGCCTCGATTACCTGCGCCACCTGTTCGGGGGTCACCTGCCTGTCGGCGTCATAGCCGCGGCATGAATAGCGGGCGCGCATCAGCGCCATGGTGTCTTGGTAATTGAGCATGGCTGTGTCAGAATTCGCTGTTTATTTCGTAATGGTTGCGCCCCTGGGCGTTGCGGGCAATGAGCTCGCCCACGAAACCGGCCAGGAAAAGCTGCGAGCCGAGAATCATGGTGGTCAGGGCGATGTAGAAGTAGGGAGAGTCGGTCACCAGCGTGTAGTGGTTGCCGTGGTACATGTTGTAGAGCTTGACCCATCCCACCACAATGCAGGCAATGAATCCGAGCATGAACATCAGCGAACCGAGCAGGCCGAAGAAGTGCATGGGCTTGCCGCCGAATTTGCCGGTGAACCAGAGTGTTGCCAGGTCAAGGTAGCCGTTGACGAAGCGGTCGAGACCGAACTTGGTCTTGCCGTACTTGCGTGCCTGGTGGTGCACCACCTTCTCGCCGATGCGGTTGAAACCGGCCAGTTTGGCCAGATAGGGGATGTAGCGGTGCATGTCGCCGTACACTTCGATGTGCTTCACCACCTCGCCGCGGTAAGCCTTGAGACCACAGTTGAAGTCGTGGAGGTTGTGGATGCCGCTGACGCGCCGGGCTGTGGCGTTGAAGAGCTTGGTGGGAATGGTCTTCGACAGCGGGTCGTAACGCTTCTGCTTCCAGCCTGACACCAGGTCGTAGCCGTCGCGGGTGATCATGGCGTAGAGCTCGGGGATTTCGTCGGGGCTGTCCTGGAGGTCGGCGTCCATGGTGATGACCACGCGGCCGTTGGCGCGTGCGAAGCCGGTGTTCAGAGCCGGCGACTTGCCGTAGTTGCGGCGGAAGGAGATGCCGTGCACGGCGGGATTGGCGGCTGCAAGCTGTTCGATCACCTGCCAGGAGGAGTCGGTGGAGCCGTCGTTGACAAATATTATTTCGTATGAGAGTCCTTCCTTCCGGCACACGCGGCGAATCCAGGCTTCGAGCTCGGGGAGCGATTCAGCCTCGTTGTATAGGGGTACCACAATGGAGAGGTCGGGGCGACAGTCTTTATTGTTGTCGGTGTTCATTCCTTTATGTTGTAGGTTTGAAATTGGTTACTTTGTGATGTTTCGGGTTGTGGCGCGGACTATGGGCGTGAGCAGCAGCGAAAGCATGGAGCCCAGAAATGTTACGAGCCATATCATGGATGTGGCCACTGACACCGGTGTGGGCAGCAGACGGCGGTCAATCATGCGCTGGAGCGTGTCGGCCATGTGCGTGGCTTCGGGGGTGCCTATCTGGCGGTAGACCTCGATGGCGCCGCTCACATTGTCGGTGATGAACGTGGGCACCAGGAAGTGCATGAACACCACGGAGGCGGCGCACAGAATCAGTCCGCCGAAGAAGAACATGGCTATGCCGTGCATCCAAACCGCCGAAAAGAAGCGCATCGACGGCCATCGGCGGCAGTCGCGTGCCAGCATGCGGTAAGCCATGACCACCACCGCCGCCAGGATGAGCAGCGAGAGGGTGATCATGAGCATCGCAACCCCCGGGTCGGCCATGCGCGTGGCACAGGCGCCGCAGAGAAATGATGCCGACATGGCGGCGCCAAGCACCAGTCCGTCCTCCGCCGCAGAGCGGAACACGTTGGGCTTGCTGGTGTCAGAATCGGTGGTCATCATAATCGTGCAAATTTACTAATTTTTTTCGTGATAACCGCATCCGCGGGGACACATTAATAAGGAGCGCGGCGAGAGTGCGGGATGTGTGCGTCATGAAGTGCGTCAGGCTGACGGATTGAAAATAAAAACGGGGTGGAAATAAAAGACCAATGATAAATTCAGCCCGATGATGAAAATATGGACAAATGAAAATTTTGGTGCAAAAAAATGTCGCGGGAGGGAAAACAAGGAAGTCATAGGGCTTCGGCGTGCGAAAAAGCGCATCAGCAAAGCGAAGTTGCCACACGGACAGAACGTTGCGTCGCGGCGTTGGGCGCGCGCGAGGGCTGAATTATAAGTGTAGCATGAGAAAAGTTGGTTGCCCATGTTGTTAATAAAGTTTAATAAATCTTCCAATGTATTGTCAGACAAAAAATAATGGTTACATTTGTGCGTGTTTTTCATAGTATTAGATTAAGATAAAGGTTTAATGGAAAAGAGCTGTCGTGAGACAGCTCTTTTTGCGTACATACACATTCACAAAAATCAGCCCGGAAGGAGGTCTCTGCGTGGGCCGCCACGGGGCAAACGAAAGGCGGTGTGCCGGAGCATTTTCCGACACACCGCCTTTCGGTGCTGTCCGTGGTCGCGGGGACCTGCGGACTATGCTGGGTCAGTTATCAACGTACAATCATTTTCTGGACCTTGGAGCCCTGGCGACGGATCACGAGCTGGCCGGGAGCGGGGTTGTCCACGCGTACGCCCTGGAGGCTGAAGTACTCGGCGGGAGCGTCAGCGTCGGCATCGGCGAATGAGTCGGCCACGCCCATGCTGGCGGGGAGAACCACCTTGAATGTGCCGTTGGAGTTGGCATAGTACCAGGCAGCGTCGTTGTAGTTGAGCTCACGGGCGATGAGGCCCTTGGTGGGGAAGGTGATGACGCCGTCCTTGAGAGTGCCGGTTTCGTTCGACGTCACGGTCACGGCACCGTCGCCGAGTTCGTAGCCGATGGCGCTTTCAACGAGTTCCACCTTGTCGGGGTCGCTGCAGTCCAGAACCAGGTAGTGGTTGTGGGTGCCGACGTGCTTGTTCTTGGAGGCGTTGGCATAGGGGGCGGCATAGGGGTTGACGAGGCGGTAGAGGCCGTCCTTGGTGGTGCTCTTTTCGATGGCTACCTCGTATTCGGGGGTTGTAAACTGCTGATAGAGCGAGTTCATGATGTCGTCGGTGTACTTGGCTTTGCCCTCTACGGGGTCGTAGTCCTTGTCGTTGCCGGTTACGAATACCAGACCGCGGGCGCCCTCGGCGGCAGTGCCGTCGGCGTTGAGCGATACGGCGAGGATGGTGTAGATGCCGTCATCGCTGGTGCTGAGGTCGGTTGTGAGAGAAGTCTGTGTCTTGGTGAGCTTCTGGCCGTTTTTAGCCACAATGGCAAAGTTCGAGGCATTGGCCTGGATGTCGCCTTTGTAGATGCCCAGAGCGTAGCTCTCCACGTCGGAACCGGGCTTTACGGTGAATTTGATTTTGTTGTCGTCGAAGCAGCTGGCGTTGGAGACAGCGATGGTCATGTCCTTGAACGATGAACCGGGGAGCATGATCTTGGTTGCGCCGTTCTTATTGCCGGCATAGTATCCGGCTGAGGGGTCGCCTACGCTCACCAGGAAGGTGTAGTAGGTTTTGCCGCTAAGCTGGAAAGTAGCATTGTCAAAGACGAATGCGTTGTCTTGGAATTTCGATAAAACTTCAGGCAGCTGCTTGAGGACAGCGGCCAGACCATTGCCTTCGATGAGCGATGAGGCCTGGTCCTTGACGGCGATGTCGCCACCGTCATCGGGAGTGAGGTCGGTCAGACCGGTGTTGAATTCCTCCACATAGCACTTGTTGCCGTCCACCACCTGGATGTACATGGGAGTGGCCTTGGCGGCGGAATAAGAGAACAGTGAGGGTGAGAGGGCTGCGAAGTCCTTGTAGGGCTCCTGGATTCGGTACAGGCCGTCGGTGGTGGTGCTCTTTTCCACGATTACCTTGAACTCCGGGGGCGTGTTCAGACCGTAGATAGGACTGATGATGCCCTCCAGAAATTTGGACTCGCCGACAGTTTCCCACTTGTCATTCTCGTGAGCCTTGGCGGGAGCCTTGTGGCGCTTGGCGGTGGCAGCCACGGTGGCGGCTTCCTTGTGCGATGTTTTCACGAACTCCACTTTCGCTTCATTGGTGGCGGAGGTGACTGTGAAGTCAACGGGTGTAGGAGCGGTTGCCGAAGCGGCAAAGGCTGCACACAGGGATAAAAGTGTGGTGTAGAGTTTTTTCATAAAACAAACTTTTTTAAACGATGAATTGTAACCTAAATTGAAAAATCGCCGATAAAGGGCGAGGGAAACGGATGCGGCAAAGTTATAACATTATTTTTAAAATCCAACAATATTTTTAGAAAAAGTTTTCAAAAAGTTTTGGCTTGTGGATTTTTGTAATGCTGAAATGGTGTATTGCTGACATTTGTTGAGAATGTCTATATTCTGACAATATGACATTTGGATGGTGGCGGAAAATGGTGGTTTGAGTGCCGGGAATACGAAAAAAGCCGCGTCGGAACGGGCCGACGTGGCTAAATGATATTTTTCGGATGGAATTGAGGCAGGGTCAGAAGGCGTTTTCTTCGCCGGCAATGCTGTTCATCACGGTGCGGACTATGATCTTCAGGTCGAGGAAGAAGTTCCAGTGCTCCACATACCAGACGTCGCACTCCACGCGGCGCTCCATTTTCCAGAGCTGGTCGGTGATGCCGCGGTAGCCGTTGACCTGCGCCCAGCCGGTGATGCCGGGTTTCACCACGTGGCGAATCATGTACTTGTCGATCATGCGGCTGTAGTCCTCGGTGTGCTTGAGCATGTGGGGGCGGGGGCCCACTATCGACATCTGGCCGAGCCACACGTTGACGAACTGTGGCAGCTCGTCGATGTTGGTGCGCCGCAGGAAGTCGCCGAAGCGTGTCTTGCGGGGGTCGTCGGCGGTGGCCTGCACAGTGTCGGCGGCGGCGTTGACTCGCATGGTGCGGAATTTCAGGCAGTTGAACGACTTGCCCTTGTAGCCGGTGCGCTGCTGGCGGAAGAACACCGGGCCCGGCGACGACATTTTGATGCCGATGGCTACGGGGATGAACACCAGCGGCGAGAGCAGGAGGAAGAACGATGAGAAAGCGAGGTCGAATCCGCGCTTGATCATGCGGTTGAGCGGATTGTTGAGGGGGTTGCGCCGGATGGACAGGATTGGCATCTCGCCAATGTTGTCAAGGGCGAAATTGCGGCGCACATAGCGCGACATCTGCGGCACGTAGTAGAACTGTATCACATTGTCGTCGGCCATCTTGATGGTGCGGCTCAGCTCGGAATGGCGTTCGCCGGTCAGAGTGAAAAAGATTTCGTCCACCTGGCCCTGGCGGGTCAGCTTCTCGAGCTCGTCGAGGTTGCCGGCATAGTTGCCCTTGAAGACGAAGGGCTTCATCTGGTCGAAGAAGCCGATAATGTCATAGCCGAATCCGGGGTCTTTGGCCATGGCGTTGGCGAGGCGTTCGGCTGTCTCGTTGGTGCCCACTATGGCCACGCGGCTGAAATTGCGGCCGCGGCGGCGGTAGCGCTTCAGCATCCATCGCGTCAGAAGCCAGAACAGGGGCAGGGCCACGAGCATCATGCCGTAGAACACGGCGTAGACCTTGAATGCCATGAAGAAGCGGATGAAGCCCATGAGGGAGAGGAAGAACACGGCATGGGCAAACACGGCCTGGACGGCGCTCATCACCGTGCGGTCAAGCGACACGGCACGGTTGAAGTGGCCGTAGCGCAGCTGCCACAGCGGAATGGGCACATACGCAAAGTTCACCAGGAGCAGGATGATGCGGAACCGCGGACTGTTGATTATGGCAGGGAAGTGGGCGGCGGTGGCGAAGAAGAGTATGTTCAGCAGACAGAAGTCGGCTAAAATCAGGATTAGGGGGATGTATCGGCCGTACTGGCCGCGGCGGGATGATTCCAAGACGCTGAGGGGATGGATGGGGATGGGGTGGGATTGTGCGCGGAGCCGCCGGGTTGCGGCCCCGCGCTGTGGGGGTAGCGGAAACGTAAGGGGACGTAGGGGCGCCTATGCCGGTGCGCAGTCAGAGGCGCCGGCAGCAGTGACGGCTCAGAGCTGGCTGTCGATGAGGCGCACCTTCTCCTCGAGCTGGGCAATCTCGCCCTTGAGGCGCTCTATCTTGCGCTCAAAGTCCTGAATGAGGCTGTTGCCGCTCTTGCTCTTGGCGTTGAGGAATCCGAGGTTGTTCTCGTAGGTGCGGAGCTCGGCGCGGCGGGTCTCGAGGAGGCGCATCTGGCGCTCACGCTCGCGCGACATCTTGTTCTCGTCGCCCTTCATCTCGGCCACGGAGTTCTCGAAGCGCTCCATGCGGCCGCGACGGTCGTTGAGGTCGTACTTGTCGCGCACCTCGTTGATGCGTGTGCGGAAAGCCTCGTACACCTTGTCTTTTTCGCGGAAGGGCACGTGGCCGATTGATTTCCAGCGCTCCTGCAGGTCCTGGATGAGGGAGCGTGCCTCGTCCTTGGGGGTTTCTTCGGTGATTTTGTCGAGCTCGGTGATGAGGTCGCGCTTGGCCTGGAGGTTGGCCTGCTCGGTCTGGCGCACGCCCGATGTTGCGGCCTTCTTGTTGGCGAAGAATTCGTCGCAGGCGCTCTGGAAGCGGTGCCAGATGGCGTCGCTGTGCTTCTTGGCCACGGCGCCGATCTGTTTCCATTCCTGCTGGAGCTTTACCAGCTCGTCAGTGGTCTTGCGCCATTCGGTGCTGTCCTTGAGCTGCTCGGCGCGCTCGGCCAGGCGGGTCTTGGCTGCCAGGTTGGCGTTCGATTCCTCCTTGACACGCTTGAAGAAGTCGGCCTTGAGGGCGAAGAACGTGTCGCAGATGGCGCGGAAGCGGGCGAAGAGGGCGTTGTTCATCTTGCGCGAGGCATAGCCGAACTTTTTCCAGTCGGCCTGGGCCTCCTTGAGCACTTCGGTCATCTTCTCCCAGTCGTTGTAGGTCTTGAGCTGGCTGAAGTCAAGGGCCTCGACGCGTTCGCAGATGGCAATCTTGCCGGCTTCGTTCTCGGCCTCGCGGGCTTTGCGCTCCTCGAAGAAGGCCTGGTAGCGGCGGTACACGTCCTGGGTGGCGTCCTTGAAGCGGTTCCACACCTCGTCGCGGAGATCCTTGGCCACGGGGCCTATCTCGCGCCACTTGCCCTGGAGTTCCTGAATGTTCTTGAATGCGGTTACCACGTCGGGCTCTTCGTTGAGCTTGGCGGCTTCGGCTATGATGAGCTCCTTCTGCTCCAGGTTCTTCTGGAAGTCGTAGTCGCGGAGCTCTTTATTGATTTTAAGGGAGTCGCTGAATGTTTCGCGAGCTTCCTGGTAGCGTTTCCATACGTCGGTCTCGTCAGTGGCGGGCACCTCGCCTGTGGCGTTGAACTCTTCCTGCAGCTCCTTGTAGTGGGGGAAGGTGTGGTTCACGTTGTCGGTGTCCTTGGCCATCTCCAGGATTTCGGCTATGATGGCGTTCTTGCGCTCCAGGTTGGCGGCCTTTTCGGCTTCGAGCTGGGCCAGGTGCGCAGCCTTTTTCTCCTTGATGGCGGTGATGATGGCGTTGAATTCGGACTCTTCGGCCGATTCGGGAGCCTGGAATTCCTCGGCATTGCCTCCGTTGTCCACGTGCTCCTTGAGGAGGGCGTCGACCTGGGCCTTGCGGGCGGAAGCGAAGTTCTGGCGCATGCGGCTCACCTCTTCGCGCTGAATCTCGGCGGCATCGCGCTGGCTCACCTCGCGTGCGTGGGCCAGGATCTGCTCCACGGTGAGGGGCTGCTGCGCGTGAGTCTCGGCCACGGCAACATTGTGTTCGTCGGCGAAGCTGTCACTCTGCTCAACGGCTGCCACAGCCTGGGGACAAAGAATTGCCTCGGTTTCGGGCTCTGCAACGGGAGCCTGCGGCTCGGCGGGCTGAGCGTCGGGGGTTGCGGTATCGGTGGCTTTGGGCTGAACGGGTTCGGCCTGGGAGGGTTGAGCGGCTGCGTTTTGCTGCAGGGCGTCTTCGCTAACTTGCGTGTCCATGACAAGAAAAAGTGTTAAGATTTTTAGATTAGAGAGCTCCTGTGGAGCAGGGATCAAAGATGTCGAAGCCGTGGAGCCAAGGGCGCTCCATAATAATAGCGGGGGCTTCGAAGCCCCCAAAATTAACAAAAAAAGAGCGCGTGGCAAAGAAAAGCGCCAAAAACTTTTTATAAGTCAGCCGATAAAGGCCGTTTATGCGAAATTCCGGGCTGTTTTTCACCATCCGCCGGAGGCACCTCCGCCGCCGGTCATGCCGCCACCGAAGCCGCCGCCACCAAATCCGCCACCGCCGCCGAAACCGCTGCCGCCGCCCACGCCGCCGATAATGATGGGCGCCGCCGAGGCGAGTTTGGCGATGGAGTAGGGGATGCGGGTGATGTTGTGGCAGTTGTCGCACACGTATTCCTTTACGCCCTGGCCTTCGCGACGCTGTGTGGGCTGGAGCACCACGCGGTCGCGCATCAGGTGCATGGCGCGGGCATGGCACACGGGGCACACCTTGTAGGGCGTCTGCTGGTTGACATAGGCATAGATGTCGCGCTCGCCGCACTGCGGGCAGAGCCACACGTCGTAGTCCACCGAGTTGAGGCGCTCCTCAGTGTCCTGGGCCGGGGTGAGGTATTCGTTGTCGTGCACCTCGTCCACCTTCTTCATGTCGGTGCCGCAGTTGGGGCAGGCGTGTCGTCCGTCGCGCCACTGCTTGAGGGCGAGCTTCAGCGGAATGCCCACCAGGAGGGTGAGGCCCAGTGTGAAAATGGCGGTGAGCAGGGCTATCTTGGTGAAAGTGACCAGCGCGCAGTATTTCTGGTAGCGGTCCTTGCCGCGCAGGGTGTAGAGCTTGTAGAGCGCCACCAGGGCCATGACCAGCGCCACCACGATTGAGAACGTGAGGTAGCCCATGAAAATGTCGCGGAACTCGGAGCCGGGCTTCTCGTTGCCGTATCCCTTCTGGCCGGAGGCTATCTCGGCGCGTACGTCGGGGTCGGTCAGATAGCCTTCTATCTGGCTGACAGCCTGCTCCATGCCGGCGTCATAGTTGCCGGCCTTGAACGCCGGGGCCATGGTGTGGCGGCCGATGCGCGCCAGCACCACGTCGGGCAGCACGCCTTCCAGACCGTAGCCCGTGCGGAACACATAGCGGTGCGAGTCCTTGGCCACCAGGATGAGCAGGCCGTTGTCCTTGTCGCTGTGGCCTATGCCCCAGGCGCCGAAGAGGCGGGTGGCGAAGTCGTCGATGTCGCCGGAGTCGATGTCGTCCACGGCCACGAGCACCACTTGGGCGGTGGTTTTGGATCGGATGTTGCGCAGCATGGCGTTGATGCTGCTTTCGGCCTGAGGGCTCAGGATTCCGTCGGGGTTTGACACCAGGCGGGTGGAGTCGGCGAGCTGCACATTGGGGATCTGGTCCACGCTGTACACGCCGGCGAAGGCGCTGCCGAGGCATGCGCCGAGCACGGCTATGAGGATGGCTAAGTATCGTTTCATGAGTGGGGTGAGGATAGGGGTTGGGTGGGATTGGTTATACCGCCGGCAGCGACATGCCGTTGAGCTTGCGGTAGAGGTCGAGGGCGTAGACGTCGGTCATGGCCGAAACATGGTCGAGCACGGCCTGGAGGCGGCCGTAGAGGGTTTCGGCGTGGACGTCGTACTGTTCGGGCACCTGCGACAGGAGCAGGCGCGAGTAGTTGAGGTGCGGATTGATGACGGCGTGGGTGAGTTTCTCCAGGAGGAAGGTGATGATGCGGTTACCGGCCAGCTCGATGTCCACCACCTCCTTGGCGCAGTAGATACGGTCCCACGACAGACGCGACGATGCCGCATAGGCGTCGCGCTCCAGCTGCGGGATGTGGTCCAGGAGCGAGCCCCGGAAGGTGCCCTGGAGGATGGCCTCCTCGTTGTCGATGAATGCCTGGGCGCATCGCTCCACCAGCGTGCCCACCACGCATGAGCGCAGATATCCGATCTTTTCGTTCGGATCGGCCACATGCTCCATGGCGCGGCGCTTGGCGGCCTGCTCCTCGGGGCTGAAATAGGCCAGGAGGGTGTTGATGACCGTGTCGGTTGGGAGCACCTTGAGCTTATGGGCGTCCTCCAGGTCCATCACTTCGTAGCAGATGTCGTCGGCGGCCTCCACGATGTAGACCAGCGGGTGGCGTGCGAAAAGCAGTGTGCCCTCGGGCGACTCCAGGCGGCGTATGCCCAGCTCGTCGGCGATGCGCAGATAGGTCTGGCGCTCGGTGTCGAAGAATCCGAACTTGCCCTTATCGCCGGCAAGCGACGAATCGTGGGGATATTTCACTATCGAGGCCAACGTGCTGTAGGTCATGGCGAAACCGCCTTGGCGGCGACCGCGGAACTGGTGGGTGAGAGCGCGCAGGGCGTTGGCGTTGCCCTCGAAGTTGGTCAGGTCAGTCCACTGTATGGGCTCGAGCAGAGGCTGGAGCGCGCGGCCCTCGCCCTCGCTGAAGAAGGTGGAGATGGCCTTCTCGCCGGAATGGCCGAAGGGCGGATTGCCCAGGTCATGGGCGAGGCAGGCGGCCGACACAATGTCGCCGAGGTGGTAGAAAATGTTGGTCCACGGCTGGTCGGCATACTTGACGCGCAGACGCTGCGAAATGGAGTCGGCCATGGAGCGGCCCACGCACGAAACCTCGAGCGAGTGGGTCAGGCGGTTGTGCACGAACACACTGCCCGGCAGCGGGAACACCTGCGTCTTGTTCTGCAGACGGCGGAACGGCGACGAGAAGACCAGGCGGTCGTAGTCGCGTCGGAAATCGGTGCGCGAGCCACCGCTTTTGGTGTCGTGGAGATGTTCCAGGCCGAAGCGCTTGTCGTTGATTAGATTAGGCCAGAGCACGGTGGATTACTGTTGTTTCTTGGTGTAGAGGAAGCGCTTGATTGACTGTTTGGGGGTCTTTTCGAACTCCTGTTCGCGCAACTCCCACGATGCTATCTTGGAGTAGACCGGCAGCTCGCGGTTGGCGGCGGCCACGTCGGCCTTGAGGGTGTCGTTGAGCTGTTCGGGAGTGACGCCCTTCACACGCACTTCCTCCATGTTGGGGTGGATGAGGGCGTGGAGTTTGCCTCCGCCGGCGTCGATCACCACCGATTCGGCCACGAGCGGCTGCTTGTTGATGACAGCCTCCACCTCTTCGGGGTAGATGTTCTGGCCCGAGGGGCCGAGAATCAGATTCTTGTCGCGGCCGCGCACATACACGTTGCCCTCGGTGTCGATGGTGCAGATGTCGCCGGTGTTCATCCATCCGTCCTCGAACACCTTGGCTGTCTCCTCGGGGTTCTTGTAATAGCCGAGCATCACATTGTCGCCGCGCACCCACATTATTCCGGGGGTGTTGACCGGATCGGCGCTGTCGATGCGTGCCTCCATGCGGTCCACGATGCGGCCGCATGAGCCGAGAGTGCGCTTGTTCCATGGGGTGTATGACACCAGCGGGCCACATTCGGTCATGCCGAAGCCCACGGTGAAGGGAAACTTGATGCGGGTCAGGAAGAGTTCCACCTCCTTGTCGAGGGCGGCTCCGCCGAGAATCATCTCGAGCAGGTTGCCGCCGAAGGCCTTGATGAGCTGGCTGCGCACCTTGCTGTGCACCATGTTTCTGAGACCGGGCATGGCGAGCATGAACTTGGTGGCGGGCTTCTGCAGGGCGGGGAACACGCGTCCGCGCACCACCTTCTCGATGATGAGCGGCACGGCCACGATGAGCTTGGGCTGCACCTCGGCGAGGGCGGCCAGGATGATTTTCGGCGCCGGAGTGCGTGCCAGGAAGGTGGTGTGGCAGCCCTTTACGAAGGGATGGACCATCTCCACCATGAATCCGAACATGTGGGCCAGCGGCAGGATGGAAAGCATTCGGTCGCCCGGAAGCAGGAATTTCAGACCGTCGATGCAGTACTGCGCATTTGACCACAGCGAGCGCTCAGAGAGCATCACGCCCTTTGAGAATCCGGTGGAGCCTGATGTGTAGTTGATGAGCATCAGCTGGTCGGGTCCCACTTCGGCGTATTTTATCATGTCGGGCTTCAGGCCGCCGGGATAGCGCTGTTCCAGAATTTCGGATATGGAGTTGCGGGCCTTGTCGAGATTGGCGTTGCGAGCCTCCACAACGGTGAAGTCAGGCAGCTGCACCACGCCTTCCAGGCCCGGCATGGCGTCGGAGCGGAGGCGTCGCCAGGTGGCGTCGTCGGTGAAGAGGAGCTTGGCCTCGGAGTGGTTCACCAGGTGGTGAACGGTGTCGGTGGGGAAGTCGTTGAGGATGGGCACGGCTATGGCGCCGTAGGTGATGCATCCCAGGGCTGACACGGCCCACTGTGCGGAATTCTTGGCGCAGAGGGCCACTTTGTCGCCGGGTTTGATGCCGGCGTGTTCGAATACCAGGTGCAGCTCGGCAATGATGCGCGCCACGTCGCTGAACTTGTAGGTTTCGCCCTGGAAGTTGGAGAAAGCGTTTCGGTCCCAGTTCAGTCTGACGGCCTGGGCTATGTATCGGTTGAGGGTGGTCTGAGGTTCCATAGTTAGTGATACTTGTTTAGGAACATAAACGGATGAGGGGGAGAGGTTGTTGGCTACAAAATTACAGAAAAATCGGTAAACAGAGCGCTAAAATGGGACCAAAGCGAAAAAATGGCTTACGGGATGGTCATTTTTCCGAGTCCGGACGGTACTCGAGCCTGATGAACCGGCGAGTGGCCGGGGTGACGGCAAAGAGCGCCGAAGCCCTGATGCCCACCACCCATAGAATCTCGCCGTTTCGGGTCAGCAGCCATGTGCGTCGCTTCTGTTCGGCGGTGAGGCGTGCGTCGGCAAAGATGTCGCTCACCAGTTTCTCGCCCTTCATGCCGTAGGGACGCATACGGTCGCCTCGCCGCCAGTGGCGCAGGACGAATTCGGGCGCGCCCTTCCTGTCGCCCTCGAGGACTGCGGCGTCGACATAGGCCACCATCGGGTTGCGCACCGGGCGGAACGAGGCCACGCTCAGCTGGGCCACATCGATGTGCACGGGGTCGATGATGGGCCGGCGCAGGCTCACCGGCCAGGTGTCGGGCCCTGCAGCTGAATTGGTGCTCTGGCTGAAGCGCAGACGTCCGCGCGACAGTTCGGCGCGGCAGTCACGGGCGGTGAAAACGGCGTGGCCGTCGGCCATGAGCATGTTGCGGGCCTGGGTGGCGTTGAAGCCGCGTTGGCGCACCAGTTCGAACAGCAGCGATTCGGCTATCGGCGCGGGCAGGTCGGCATCCATGCGTGCCAGGTCTATGCTGCAGTCTGCACCCACGTAGTCGCGGCTCATGCGCTCCACGGCGTAGGCGAGGAGGCGCTGGGTGTCGGCCAGATGGTCCATGGTGGCGAGCACGGCGTCGGTAGCGCCGGGGAAGCTCTGCTCTATCGTGGGGATGACCACGTTGCGCAGGCGGTTGCGACGGTAGTGGTTCTCGGCGTTTGACGAGTCGGTCACGAAGTCGAGGCCCTTGGCGCGGAGGTATTGCACGATTTCAGCGCGGCTCATGTCGAGCATGGGTCGCACCACGCATCCGTTTCGCCAGGCCATGCCGGTGAGGCCGCCAAGACCGGTGGTGCGCAGCAGGTTGAGGAAAAATGTCTCCGTCTGGTCCTCGCGATGGTGTGCCACGGCCAGGCACGATGCGCCCTCGCGGTCGAGCACCGTGTTGAACCAGGCATAGCGAAGCGAACGGCAGGCCATCTCGACTGACTCGCCGGTGGCGGCCATGTGTCCGGCTACGTCAAAGTGCTTGATGGTGAGAGTGATGCCGAGACGGTTGGCGATGCTCTCCACGTGGCGCATGTCGCGCTGCGACTCCTCGCCGCGCAGATGGAAATTGCAGTGAGCGGCCACGCAGTCGTAGCCCAGCGAGTGGAGCGCGGCAAGGAGTGCCACCGAGTCGGCGCCGCCGCTGACGGCCACCACCATGCGCGAGGCCGTGTCGACGCCGCAACGCTGCGACAAGGAATCGGCAACGCGCGCCTCAAAGTTGCCGATGAGGTGCGCGTTGCCGCTATCAGGTGATGTGATGGGGGATTTAGTCAAATTCGGAAAAGTGTGTCGTTACTTTTTGTCGGGATAGAGCAGGGGCCGCAGGATGGGGATCATCTTGTCGGCGTAGTGGCGGAATCCGAGGTCGGTGAGGTGGATGCCGTCAACGGTGCCGTCGTCCTCCACGCCGTCCAGGTCAACCGAGTCCACATAGTAGAGATTCTTGGGGTTCTCGGCTTTGAGACGGTCGTAGTTCTTGCGGAACGCGGCGTTCTTGGCGGGCAGGTAGTTCTTGAACATGCTGTCGTAGCGCGAGTAGGGGTACATGGGACCTTCGAGCATCACGATGGGCACCTCGGGGCGGAGAGTGCGGAGAATCTTGACGAAGTCGTAGGTCAGCGTGTCGCACATCATCTCGGTGCAGTTGGGCACGGGGTCGAGCAGGTACACGTCCACGTCGGGGATGCGGGCCATGGCGTAGGCCATGTAGTTGTCCATCTTGCCTTCGCCGGAGAAAGCCAGGTTCATGACCTCGGCGTTGAGCTCGCGGCCGATGATGTTGGACGAGGCCATGCCGGTGCGCGATGCGCAGCCGCCCTGGAGGATGGATGTGCCGTAGGCCACGATGCGCTTGTTTTTGTCGATGAGGTCCATGCGGCCCGGGGTGATGGTGGCGCCGCTGTCAACCACCACGAACACCTCGTCCTGCACGCCGTCGTAGAGGGGCAGGTAGATCATGTACTCGTGCATCTTGCCGTCGAGGCGCTCCACGTAGGTGGATTCCACCATCTTGGTCTTGTTGCCGTCCTTGTCCTTCTTCACGTAGGGGCGGTTGGTGTTGACGTGGCGCCAAACGGAGTCGCCCTCGAAAATGTAGAGGTCGGTGCCCTTCAGGCCGGTGTCGGCCATGTGGATCATGTGGGTGTCCCAGAAGAGTTCATATTTGATGCCGATCTTCTTAGAGTCGGTGGCGAAGCGGATGCCGATGCCGGTGGAGCACTGCTGGCGGTCCCACAGGTCGCGGCCGGGTGCTATGCTGTCCTTGATGTCGCGTGGCAGGCGCGAGTAGAAACGCTCGGTGTCGTCGAAGGCTTTGTTGATTATGCGCAGCTCGCGTGCGTCCACATACTTGCGGGGAGTTTCGGGCTCGTCGGCGGCGAAGGCCGGGAGCAGGGTGCAGCATGCTGCCAAGGCAATTGTGAATTTTCTAAGATTCATGACGGTGAATTATGATAATGATGATATTAGAGATTCTTATCAGAGCCGGGTGGCGGAGTGGCAGACGCCAATCCTTATGGGCTACCGATCAGCAAATTTAGCAAAATCCCGTCATCAAATGGGAATAGTGGTCGTTAATTTTTGTAAAATTATACTGCCGGCCCGCTGCCCGAGGCCCGGAGGCGGCGAGGTGAAGATTCTGAGGTGTGTGCCACAACCCTTTGCGGTATGTGGTTGTTAAAAATTTGTAGTATATTTGCATCGAATTAACACATAAAACATAAAGATGAAAAACAAGGACTCCGTATGGATGGGCGCGCTGATACTGGCCGTAGGCGTCGCCCTCCTGATTTTCAACAGGTACATAACCAGTTACCGCGTGGTTGCCACCGCCGGCGGCCTGTTCATTCTCTCGGGCGTGGTCTACGGCCTGATGTCGCTCAACATGCGACGCCGCAAGGATCCCACACGCCGCGAGCCCGCCGCCCCCTATGCCATAGGCATGGTGCTGAGTTTCATCAGCGTGGTGTTCGGCGTGGTGGTGCTGTTCATGAACACCACCTTCCAACCCCTGATTCCCATACTGTTCGGACTGATAGTGTGCATAGGCGCGCTGTCGCTGTTCTACAGCCTCACCTGGGGCGTGCGCCCCGCCGTGCTGCCCGGCTGGCTCTACATTATCCCCACGCTCATGGCCGTGCTGGCTGTGATGACATTCATGCTCCGCACCGACAACCCCGATGACGACCGCAACGTGATGATATACACCGGCATATCGCTGTGTCTCTACTCGCTCTGCGTGTTCATCGGCTCAGGCTGTCTGGCCGCCCAGCACAGCCGTGCCAGAAAGGCCGAGTGTGCCCAGGCCGAAGCCGAAGTTGCAAAGTCGGCTGCCACCAAGCCGGCTGCCCCCAAGTCGCTCGACGACGATGACAAACCCAAGAAGGCCGACAAACCCGAGGCTGCCAAGGCCGATGACAAGTGATGCCCATGGCTGACGGACACGATGTGGCCACACCCGTCTCCGGGAAGGGATGGGTGTGGCTCGACCTTGATGACACGCTTTACGACTTTGCCGCCAACTCTGAGGAGAGCCTGCGCGAGATGTACGCCACATGCGGTCTGGACCGCTACTGGCCATGCCAGGACGCATGGCTCGACCACTACCATCGCATCAACGCCGAACTGTGGAACCTCTACAGCCGCGGACAGTGCACGCGCGACCATCTGCGCCACGAGCGCTTCTACCGCCCGCTGACCGAGGCGGGCTGTCCCGAGACCGACGCCCACGAGATGGCCGTGCGCTTCGACCCCCTGTACCTGGGCATGCTCGGCGTGCGCGGACGCACCGTGGACGGCGCCATAGAGCTGCTTGAGCGACTGCGCGGGCATTATTATATAGGTGTTCTCAGCAACGGATTCCGCGAGGTGCAGTATGCCAAGATGAAGTCGGCGGGCATAGAGCCGTATGTGGACTGCGTGGTGCTCAGCGACGAGCTGGATGTGAACAAACCCGATCCGCGCATATTCCGCTACGCTGAGCAGAAGGCCGACACCGAGGCCCATAGCTGCCTGCTGGTGGGCGACAATCCGGACACGGACATAGCCGGGGCGCTGCGCGCGGGCTGGGACGCCGTGTGGCTCAACCCCGCATCTGGGGCCGCGGAAGAGACATTGGAGGCTCTCGGGCTCAAGGCCACAGCCGGGGCTGAAGTGTGCAGGGTGGACTCACTTGGCCAAATTTGCGCGGCCGACGGCCGGAAATTCGGCAAAATCGGCTTAAATATCAAAAAATCAAGATAAAAAACGGGCAAAATACGCTTGAATTCAAAAAAAATTCCGATATTTGCACCTGCAAAATGCGCAGACGCCTCCCCGGCCTGCGCTCAAACATTTGATTCCAACGTTATTACAATATTAAAAACCCAAAACAATGACTAAAGCCGACATCGTTAACGAAATCGCGAAGAGCACCGGCATTGAAAAGGCCAACGTGCTCGAAACAATTGAGAAATTCATGGAGGTTGTAAAGGACTCGCTGGCTCACGGTGAGAATGTTTACCTTCGTGGTTTCGGCAGCTTCATCATCAAGGTTCGCTCAGAGAAGACCGCCCGTAACATCTCCAAGAACACCACCATCATCATCCCCGAGCACAAGATCCCCGCTTTCAAGCCCGCCAAGGTGTTCATGGAAGAGGTTAAGAAGTAATCTGACGCTTCTTTACCCCCGACTTCAGACCATAAATTCGGGACCCACGCCTCCTCCGGGGAACGTGCCCCACATAATATAAACCTAAATAATTCACCGTACAATGCCCAGCGGAAAGAAAAGAAAAGGACACAAGATGTCCACGCACAAGCGCAAAAAGCGTCTGCGCAAGAATCGTCATAAGAAGAAGTAAGCGGCCCTGACCGGGCCTACTCTCCATGCCTCAGGGCAGGAGCTCCTTCGCAGATTGACGAAGTTGACATACAAGAACAAACTTTCAGACACGGGGAGGCTGAAACGCTCACCCATCGGAAGTTTGTTCTTTATGTTTTTTTGAAACCTACACCCCGGTCCGCACTCGGGGTGGGCACCTACCCGCCGGACACGCCAGGCTCACAGCCCTGTGCCGCGCGCCGAGGACTGCCGAACACATTCACGCATGGCTCAGCCTGATGCGCTCCTCCCTTCCGGAGACGCCGACATTGAAGAGCCGCAACGCACACATTTTTTTTAGATTTTCAAACCTCATTTCCAACCCCAAGGCTCCGACGGATGCCGCAGACATGCCCTCGCTGAGGTGCGCCCTCCCGACTATCCCGCCACGAGCCCAACATCAAGAACAGCAATGAAAAGCGAATTGATTGTAGACGTACAGCCTGACGACGTGTCCATAGCGCTGCTTGAGGACACCCGCCTGATGTCGTTGCAGAAAGAGGCGCGAAACATAGCGTACGCCGTGGGCGACATATACCTGGCAAAGGTCAAGAAACTGATGCCGGGCCTGAATGCCGCCTTTGTGAACGTGGGATACGAAAAAGACGCCTTCCTCCACTACCTGGACCTCGGTCCGCACTTTGCCTCGTACAGCGCGTTTGTGGAGAAACTGCTTGAAGGCGAACGCAAACACGTGCCGCAGCTCTCCAAGATGAAGCTGCAGCCCGACATCGACAAGCACGGCATCATCACTGACCTGCTGCAGCCCGGACGCGAACTCCTGGTGCAGATTGTCAAGGAACCCATCTCGTCGAAGGGACCCCGTCTGACAACCGAGATATCGTTCACCGGACGATACATGGTGCTCATCCCCTTCAGCGACAAGGTGAGCGTGTCGCAAAAAATCAAGACCACCGAAGAGAAGGTGCGCCTGCGCCAGCTGATCAACTCCATCAAGCCCAAGAACTTCGGCGTGATCATCCGCACATCGGCCGAGGGCAAGCGTGTGGCCGAGCTCAACCACGAGCTCAAAACCCTGGTGAAATACTGGGAGGACGCATGCGCCAAGGCCCAGAAGCAGGCAGCCCCGTCGCTGGTGTTCGAGGAGGAAAGCCGCGTCGTCGGCATGCTCCGCGACGTGTTCAGCCCCTCGTTTGAGTCCATCCATGTCAACGACCCCGACACATTCGAGTCCATCCAGAAGTATGTGAGCCTGATAGCTCCCGAGCGCAAGGACATAGTGAAGCTCTATGACAAGCCGCAGCCCATTTTCGACGCCTTCAACGTTACGCGACAAATCAAGTCGTCGTTCGGTAAGACAGTGTCGTTCAAGTCGGGCGCGTATATCATCATCGAGCACACCGAGGCCCTGCACGTGATCGACGTGAACTCGGGCAACCGCACCAAGGCCGGCAACGACCAGGAGACCAACGCCCTCGACGTGAACCTGCGCGCCGCCGACGAGATAGCGCGCCAGCTCAGGCTTCGCGACATGGGCGGCATCATTGTCATCGACTTCATAGACATGAGCAAGAACGAGCACCGACAGGAGCTCTATGAGCACATGAAGGAAGTGATGGCTAATGACCGCGCCCGCCACAACATCCTGCCGCTCAGCAAGTTCGGACTGATGCAGATCACACGCCAGCGCGTGCGTCCTGTCCTTGACGTTGCCGTGGCCGAAACCTGCCCCTCGTGCTTCGGCAAGGGCGAAGTGCAGCCGTCGCTGCTCTTCACCGACACGCTTTACGAAAAGGCCGAATACGTCATCAACGAGCTCGGTCAGGACAACTTCCGCCTGTATGTGCACCCCTTTGTGGACGCATATCTCAAGAAGGGCTGGATATTCTCCGAGTCAGTGCGATGGCGCAGAGCACTCGGCGCCAAATTCAAGATTTATGCCGACCAGTCGCTGGCCTACCTACAGTACCGGTTCGTGGACAAGGACGGCGTGGAGATAGACGTGAAGCAGGAGAAAGACACCGACTCGGCATCGGTCGAGAAGGTGAGCAACAAAGCCGCCAAACGAGGCAACATGGAGGACGAAGTCGCCGCCGAAGCTGCCAAGCCCAAGGCCCCGAAAGCCAAGGCCGAGAAGCAGCCCAAGAAGGCTGAAAAGCCAGCCAAGGCCGCCGATGCGCCCAAGACCGCCAAGGCCGAAAAGGCTGAGAAAACCGACAAGGCTGACAAGTCCGAAAAGAAGGCCGCTCCCAAGCGCGAGCCCCGCCCCAAGCAGAAGCCGGCACCTGTGGCCGCCGCTGATGCCGACACGGCGCCCGCTCAGCCCGCTGAGACACCTTCAGCCGAGGCTCAGACGACCGAAACTGGCGCCGACGAACAGGCCAAGCCAAAATACCGCGCCCGCGGCTCACGCGGTCGTGGAGGACGCGGAGCGCGCGCCAAGCAGGACGAAGGCACGGCATCGGCCTCAGAACCGGCTACTGACACGGCCAAGCCTGCCGAGGCCGCAGAAGCCCCCGCGGCGCCTGCAACAGAGAGCCTGGTGAAGCGCGAACGCCGCCTGCCCGCCAAGGTCAAAACCCAGCCTCAGGATGGCGGCGAGCCCGCACCCAAGGCACCCAAAGCGGCAGAGACCGCACCTGCGCCTGCCGAAGCGGCAGCCGCGCAGTGAAAAAATTTTAGATTCGTATCCCCGTTGACGCTACGCCAAGCGCCAACAACCAGCACAGACATCGAGGATGCGTCCGGGAGACTCTGCAGTCCCTGAGGCGCATCCTTTTTTTGCCCGGTCCGCCACTCCCGCCGAGGTCCGGAACGAGGGCTGCCATGGCTCGCTTTGCAGGCGATTTTGAACCCATCGGAGCGCGTAAATGATTCGGAAGTTGCTAAAATGGTGTGAAATACGCGCATTGATAACATATTTTTACATTTTAATTCCGTAAAAATTTCGTTATTAGGAATATTATTGCTTACTTTGCATCGCGAAAAATTGAAATTATTAATTAAAACCTAAATCATTATGTCTGAAGTATCCGATCGCGTAAAAGCTATCATCGTAGACAAACTTGGCGTAGACGAAGGCCAGGTAACTGAAACAGCTGCATTCACCACCGATCTCGGCGCTGACTCGCTCGACACCGTGGACCTCATCATGGAGTTCGAGAAAGAATTCGGCATCAAAATTCCCGACGAAGAGGCTGAGAAGATCCAGACTGTAGGTGACGCCATCTCATACATTGAGAAGCAGGGAAAATAAGAAACAAATACGCATATGACGTGCCAGTGCCGAAAGGCGCAGGCACGCCGCGTTTGTTTTTTAAGGGGCTGTTCTGACTCGGAATCATCACCGATGGCGCCCGGCTGAGGATTGAGGTTTAATTGCCTCAGCATCAACGCAATCACAATGTATACAGTAGCCCTGCACTGCAAGTAAGGGAATGCGGCCGGCACAGAGGCGCGCCATGCAGCGGCGCCCGCACCAACCGGCCCCCGGCAGCCAGCCGGCCCGATGCCGCAATGGCACGGAACGGACAGCAAGGCTGCAAGCCAATCAAACATCGCCTGGAAAGGGACTGCGGGACAAATCCCGCCAACGACACACCCTGACAGCGCAACCCAGACAAACAACCTCTGCTCCACACGGCGACATGCACATCGCCGTAAGAACACAGCCGGAACGGCATGGAAACAGGACCACCGGGTCCCCATGACCGGCCACCCATGGAGCCAGCTCGGCTTCCGAGGCTGCGACAGTGAGCGGATAACCATATTTTTTTAATTTTAGGATGGAACTTAAACGAGTAGTAATCACCGGCCTCGGTGCTATCACCCCCATAGGCAACGACGTAGAAACCTCGTGGGAGAACGCCAAGAAAGGCGTGAGCGGAGCCGGCCCTATCACCCATTTCGACGCATCGCTGTTCAAAACCCAGTTCGCATGCGAGGTTAAGAATTACAACCCTAACGACCACTTTGACCGCCGCAAGGCCCGTCAGCTCGACCTTTATGCCCAGTACGCCATGGTGGCTGCCCGCCAGGCCGTTGAGGACGCAGGCATCGAAGCCGATGCCGAGAACGGCAAGGTCAATAAGGACCGTGTGGGCGTTATCGTAGCTGCCGGCATCGGCGGCCTCCACACCTTCGAGGAAGAGGCCGGATACTATGCCATGCACGCTGCCGACGGCCCCAAATACAGCCCCTTCTTCATCCCCAAGATGATCGCCGACATCGCTTCGGGCCACATCTCGATGGAGTATGGCTACCACGGCCCCAACTATGGCGTAGTGAGCGCCTGCGCTTCGTCGAACAACGCTCTGATCGACGCGTTCAACCTCATCCGCCTCGGCAAGGCCGACATCATCCTCAGCGGTGGTGCCGAAGCTGCCATCTATCCCGCAGGCGTGGGCGGCTTCAACTCCATGCACGCCCTCTCGACCCGCAACGACAGCCCCGAAACAGCTTCGCGCCCCTTCTCCAAGAGCCGCGACGGTTTCGTGATCGGTGAAGGCTCTGCAGTCCTCGTTCTCGAGGAGCTGGAGCACGCACTGGCCCGCGGCGCCAAGATCTACGCCGAAATGGCAGGTGGCGGCCTTTCAGCCGACGCTTACCACATCACCGCCACCCACCCCGAAGGCCTCGGCGCCATTCTGGCAATGCGCGGTGCCCTCGAAGACGCCAACATGAAGCCCGAAGACATTGACTACATCAATGTGCACGGCACTTCTACCCCCGTGGGCGACATCAGCGAGATCAAGGCCATCAAGGAGCTGTTCGGCGAGTCGGCATACAAGCTCAACATCTCGTCGACCAAGTCGATGACAGGCCACCTGCTCGGTGCCACCGGTGCCATGGAAGCAATGTTCAGCGTGAAGGCTGTTACCGACAACATCATTCCTCCCACCATCAACCACGAGGAGGGCGATGAGGACGAAGAAATTGACTACAACCTCAACTTCACCTTCAACAAGGCTCAGGAGCGTCCCGTACGCGCAGCGCTGAGCAACTCCTTCGGTTTTGGCGGCCACAATGCCACCATCATCGTGAAGAAGTTCGAGAAGTAAGAAGTTAAGGACCTTATAAGCAGGGCGGCCG
>JAXJRL010000041.1:0-7582 GCA_036310635.1 Muribaculaceae bacterium
CCACTCCTCCGCCCCGGCAACACCCGAGGCCCCGAGCCCCGCATCCTCGTCTACGACCTCCCCGGCAAGGACTCCCGCCCCATCCTCCTCCAATACCTCGCCTACCTACAGCACCAAGTAGCACCCCTCCACATCCAAGCCCCACCCCCATCCGACCATGTAGGGACGCTCGGTCCGAGCGTCCGCCCCACAACCGACCTTCGCAGGAGGCCCAGTGGGCTCAGAAGGCCCAGTTGGCCCACCATTCCCACATCCGCTCATATCTTCCCGGTCCTCCTCGCCATCCCCCGCCGCCGGGACGCCCAACTCCTCCAGCGCCATCATAGCCTCTACGGCCCAACAGCCTCAGGCAGATACATCGACCGCGTCCGAGGACAGAACTTCTCCGCAGCCCTCCTCCTCGACGCCCAGGACTACGGCACCAACTCCCCCTACAACCGCCGTACGGCCTTCTCCCAAGTCCTGCGAGCCGTCACCCCCGCAGTCTCACACTCACCCATCCCCATCGTCATCATCCACATCCGCTGCCGCACCACCCGACACCGGCGCAACCCCAGGCCAATCATCCCACTCCTCCCCGAGGCATACACCCCGAGCACAGCCGACGGCACAGCATACCATGCCCTCCTGCGCAAAATCCAGACACAGAATTATGACCGAAACCGCCCCATCATCCTCCTAATCAACGACCCGCCACCCGACATAGGCACATCACCCACACCCTCATCGGATAGCGTCCCAATCCCAGACGACGCCCCCACAACCACCCTCTCCTGAGGGCAGCTGCAGCCCGAGCCCAAAGCCGAAGCAGCAAAGAGCCCATTGACATCGTTGTAAAAAATTTAGCCACAACCCCTTCCGCGGGGGGATTGTGGAATAATTTTGGGGATGAGGCAGTTATTTTCGGATTTATGTGTAACTTTGTGGCGTAAATAACTGATTCGTTGGAACGGTCAGCGTCCCGGGCGGCCAATGGCGGCGGCATCGGGGCGGGTTGCCGTATATGCGTACTTACACTGACTGCCAGGCGGTTACGGGCTTCACAGCCGGGAGGGGACATTCTCTCCGACGGCGGACGGCCCGGGCCGGAACCGGGCGCAGCCGGGCGCAATTGCGGCGGCAAGCCGACGAACACGAACCCACTACTTGAACGATTGACACGATGGAACATGATTTTAAAATGGTGGCCAAGACCCTGAAGGGTCTGGAGGCTGTACTCGCCAACGAACTTCGCGGCTTAGGAGCAAGAAACGTTGCCCCGGGGCATCGCATGGTTTCATTTGAGGGCGACCTGGAGATTCTGTACAAGGCAAATCTGTGCTGCCGCACGGCTCTGCGCATCCTGAAGCCGTTCTACAGCTTCAAGGCCGACAATCCCGACACGCTCTATGACCGCTGCAAGGAGTTTGACTGGGCGTCGCTGATGACCATCGACAAGACGTTCGCCATCGACACGGTGGTGAACAGCGAATCGTTCAAGCACTCGCGCTTTGTGACCTACAGGGTGAAGGACGCGATTGTGGACTGGTTCCGCGACCGCTATGCCGACAAGCGTCCGGGCGTGCGTCTCACGGAGGCCGATGTGATCATCAACGTTCACATCACGGACGAGGAGGTGACGCTGAGCCTTGACTCGTCGGGCGAGTCGCTGCACAAGCGCGGCTACCGTGTGGCGCAGACCGAGGCTCCGATCTCGGAGGTTCTGGCCGCGGGCATAATACTGATGAGCGGCTACAAGGGCGACAAGGCCTTCCTCGACCCGATGTGCGGATCAGGCACCTTCGCCATCGAGGCCGCGATGATCGCCGCCAACATCATGCCGGGCGTGTACCGCAAGAACTTCGCCTTCGAGCAGTGGAAGGACTTCGACGCCGAGCTGTTCGACCGTCTCTACAACGATGACTCGCAGGAGCGCCCTGTGGAGAATCCGATCATAGCCACCGACATATCGCCGGCGGCCATAGCCATAGCCGAGCGCAACGCCAAGAGCGCCGGCGTGGCCCGCTACATCACCTTCCAGGTGAAGCCCATCTCGCAGTGGGAGGAGGCTCCGGCCAAGGATGGTCTGATAGTCACCAACCCGCCCTACGGCGAGCGCATCTCGGCTCCGGACATGGAGGGGCTCTACCAGATGATCGGCTCGAAGCTGAAGCATGTGTTTGTGGGCTGGACGGCATGGATCATAGGCTACCGCGAGGAGTATTTCCAGAAGATAGGCCTGGCGCCGAGCGAGAAGGTGAGCCTGATGAACGGCTCGCTGGACTGCGAGCTGCGCCAGTATGTGATATTCGAGGGCAACAAGCGCGACTTCCGCGCCGCCGGCGGCAAGCTGAAGGAGGACAAGCGTCCGGCAGCCGAGCGCCGCGAGCGCAAGCCCTTCGACCGTGAGCGCAAGCCCTGGGAACGCGACCGCAAGCCCTTTGACCGCGAGCGCAAGCCCTGGGAGCGCGACCGCAAGCCCTGGGAGCGTGACCGCAAGCCCTTCGGACGCAAGCCATGGGAGCGCGACAACGAAGAGGCCGCAACACGCCAGGAGAGCGAAAACCCGCTGGCAAGCCGCCGCAACCCGGAGCTGCTGAAGATGGTGGTGAACCGCGCACCGTCGCTGCCGAAGGCAAGCGGCCCGGTGATGCGTTCGCGCGGATGGAAAAAGAAGGGCACCGACGGCGACAAGGGCGCCCGGGACTGAACCTCCGGAAACAAAAGCGCCCGCCGAGGCGTTGGATTTAAAGCCCTCCCGGCAGGCTACATAAACGAAAACAAAAACACACAACACCAACATATTCATGATCAAAAATCTGGTAATAGTGGAGTCGCCGGCCAAGGCCAAGACCATCGAGAAGTTCCTGGGCAAGGACTTCAAGGTGATGTCGAGCTACGGCCACATCCGCGACCTTGCCAAGAAGAACTTCGGCATTGACATAGCACATGACTTCAACCCCGTGTATGAGATACCGGAGGACAAAAAGAACCTGGTAGCGGAGCTGAAGAAGGCAGCCAAGCAGGCCGACACCGTGTGGCTGGCTTCCGATGAAGACCGCGAGGGAGAGGCCATAGCCTGGCACCTGTACGAGGTGCTGGGGCTGAAAGGCAAGGACACGAAGCGAATAGTGTTCCACGAAATCACCAAGAACGCCATACTCAACGCCATAGAGAATCCGCGCGACATAGACCTGAACCGCGTTGACGCCCAGCAGGCACGCCGCGTGCTGGACCGCATAGTGGGCTTCGAGCTGTCGCCGGTGCTGTGGCGCAAGATCAAGCCGTCGCTGTCGGCGGGCCGCGTGCAGTCAGTGGCCGTGCGCCTGATAGTGGACCGCGAGGAGGAAATCCGCGCCTTCAAGGCCGAGCCCTACGTGCGAGTGTGGGGCCAGTTCGCCACACCGGAGGGCAGCGGCGTGCACGCCGAGCTGTCGAAGCGCCTGAGCGACATCGGGGCCGCGCGCAAGTTCCTGGAGGACTGCCGCAAGGCACAGTTCACGGTGAACGACGTGCAGAAAAAACCGGTAAAGAAGAGCCCGGCGCCGCCCTTCACCACCTCCACCCTTCAGCAGGAGGCGGCCAGGAAGCTGGGCTTCACCGTGTCGCAGACCATGATGGTGGCTCAGCGCCTGTATGAGTCGGGCCACATCACATACATGCGTACCGACTCTCTGAACCTGTCCAACCTGGCCATCGCGGCCATCAGCAAGGAGGTGACCGAGAACATAGGCGAGCGCTATCTGAAGGTGCGCCACTACCACACCCACTCGAAGGGCGCGCAGGAGGCCCACGAGGCCATACGCCCCACCTACATAGAGCAGCGCGACATAGCCGGCACCGCCCAGGAGAAGCGCCTCTACAACCTGATCTGGAAGCGCACCATAGCCTCGCAGATGGCCGACGCCGAGATAGAGAAGACGCAGGCCGAGATAGGCGTGTCGACGCGCCCGGAGCACTTCACCGCCACCGGCGAGGTGATCACCTTCGACGGATTCCTGAAGGTGTACATAGAAAGCAACGACGACGTGCAGGCCGAAGGCACGCAGAACGACTCGACGCTGCCGCCCCTGTCGACAGGCGAGCCCATGACCGCCGAGGCCATCCACGCCATGGAGCGCTTCACCCAGCAGCCCGCGCGCTACACCGAGGCATCGCTGGTGAAGAAACTCGAGGAGCTGGGCATAGGCCGCCCGTCGACCTATGCGCCCACCATCAGCACCATCCAGCAGCGCGAATATGTGGAGAAGGGCGAGCGCGCCGGCGCCGAGCGCCAGGTGAAGACCCTGACCCTGAGCGGCACCGACGGCGCCATCAGCGAGACCGAGAAGACCGAGACCTACGGCGCCGACAAGGGCAAGCTGATGCCCACGGACATAGGCATTGTGGTGAACCGATTCCTGACCGAATACTTTCCGAGCATCCTTGACTACAACTTCACGGCGCAGATCGAGGAGAAATTCGACCAGATAGCCGAGGGCGACCTGAAATGGAACGACGAGATAGGCCAGTTCTACGGCGAGTTCCACCCCGACGTGCAGAAGGCCATGGACATGCGCCTGGAGCACAAGGTGGGCGAGCGCGTGCTGGGCACGGAGCCGACCACGGGCCAGCCCGTGTCGGTGAAGATAGGCCGCTACGGTCCCCTGGTGCAGATAGGCAGCAACGACGGCGAGGAGCGCCCGCGCTTCGCATCGCTGCTGAAGGGCCAGTCGGTGGAGACAATCACGCTGGAGGAGGCTCTGGAGCTGTTCGTCTATCCCAAATACCTGGGCACATACGAGGACGCCGACGTGACGGTGGCCATAGGCCGCTTCGGTCCGTATGTGAAGCACGCCGGCAAGTGCGTGTCGATCCCCAAGGGGATGTCGCCCGACAATCTGACGCTTGAGGAGGCCGAGGAGCTGATCCAGAAGAAGCGCCAGGCCGAGGCCAACCGCGTGGTTAAGACCTTCGACGAGGAGCCCAAGCTGCAGGTGCTCAACGGCCGTTTCGGCGTGTACATAGCCTATGACGGCAAGAACTACAAGATACCCAAGACTGTGACGGCGCCGGCCGAGCTGACCCTGGAGCAGTGCAAGGAGATAATCGAGAACCAGGACGTGAAGCCCAAGCGCACCACACGCCGCACGGCAGTGCGCAAGACCAAATAAAGGCCCCGGAGCATGAAACGCAAGATACTGAAACACAAGCCCGGAGCCGAGCGCTCGGTGCTGAAGCCCGATGTGATAGCACGGTTCACGGTGGAGGCCGACCTGGCCGACAAGCTGCGCGCCGTGGACGCCGCCCGCATAGAGGCCGCCGGCGAGAAGGCCGAGGGCGACAACGAGCCGCAGGCACGCCTGCTGCCGGCGCTCTATGCGCTGATGGCCGACCGCAAGCGCGTAACCGTAAAGGACTTCCTGAAGCATGGCCAGGTGAAGGTGAACGGCACGGTGACGACCCTCAACAGCCAGGCAGTGAATGTGGGCGACCTTGTGGAGGTGAACACGTCGCGCCAGTGGCAGGTGTTCAGCAACCCTCGCCTGAAGATAGTCTACGAGGACGACTACATAATAGTGGCCAACAAGGGCTACGGCCTGCTGTCGATGAGCACCGACAGGGTGAAGGACGGCACGGCCTACTCGCTGCTGCGCGACTATGTGAAGCGCGTGGACCCGAGGAACAAGCTCTTCATAGTGCACCGTCTGGACCAGCACACCTCAGGGCTGATGATGTTCGCCAAGACCGAGGAGGCCAAGGAGAAGATGCAGCACAACTGGAACAACATGGTGATAGACCGACGCTATGCGGCCATAGTGGAGGGACGTCCCGAGCAGAGCGAGGGCACGTCGGAAAGTTATCTGGCCGAAAACGCCGAGCACCTGATGTACAGCACCGAGGACAAGGCGCAGGGCAAGCTGGCGGTGACCCGCTGGAAGGCCGTGAAGAGCCGCAACGGTTACACGCTGATGGATGTGAGCCTGGACACGGGCCGCAAGAACCAGATACGCGTGCACATGAGCGAGATGGGGCATCCCATTGCCGGCGACCGCCGCTACGGGGCCAAGTCGTCGCCGATGCACCGCCTGGCGCTCCATGCACGCACGCTGCGCTTTGTGCATCCGGTGACGGGCGCCGACATGAATTTCAGCCTGCCGCTTCCGGCAGCGTTCACCAAACTTGTCTGAGGCCATGGACGAGCAGGGACTGAGAGCCGACGCCATACGCCACCCGGAAATGTGCCGGATGGTGCTGAGGGTCCTGGACGGGAGGCTGGATGCGGCGGTGTATTCGACGGTCGAGGACAACTCGCTGGTGTACCGCAGCATAGCGCTCGACGCGTCGGCGCCCACGCCGCTCAAGGCCCTGGAGGAGGCACTCTATGCCAACCCGCTCCTGGTTCAGGACAACTTTGACCGCACCACGGTGCTTGTTGACACTCCGCGGATGGTGCTGGTGCCGAAAGGCGAAGCCCAGGCCGCCGAGGAGGCCCTGGAGCGTCTGTATCCGGAACTTGACGCCGATGTGGTGACCACCCAGGTGCGCGGCGGGGCAGCGCTGGGAATGGCCGTGGAGCAGGACCTGACGGGGTTTCTGAGGCGCACGTTCGCCACGGCGCAGATCACGCACCGGCTGGTGCCTCTGTGCAACTACTTCGGGGTGCGCGGACGCATGGGCACCGCCGACCGCATGCACGTGCATCTGCACGAGGGGCACACGGACATTGTGGCTTACAGCGGCGACGAGCTGCTGATGGCCAACACTTTCGTCACGCCCGAGGCGATGGATACCGTATACTACACCCTGGCTGCGGCAAAGCAGTTAGGCTATGACAACTCGACAGACCGCATGCTGCTGTCGGGCGACGCGGGGCCACGCGAGGAGGTGCTCCCCACCCTGCGCCGCTACATAAGCCATGCCATGCCGGCCATTTTCCCTTCGGCGCTGTTCCGTCTGGGCAAGGACGCGATGACGGTGCCCCTGGAGATGCTGGCGACACAGATAGCTGAAATATAAGACACTATGAGGATAATACGCGGCAAATACGGACGTAGGCGCTTCGATGTGCCCCACAACATAACGGCAAGGCCCACCACGGACTTTGCGCGCGAGAACATATTCAATGTGCTTGAGAACCTGGTGGACATAGAGGATGCCACGGTGCTCGACCTGTTCGCGGGCACGGGCGCGGTGTCGTTCGAGTTTCTGAGCCGCGGGGCGCGGATGGTTACGGCGGTGGAGAAGGCAGCCACGCAGTACAACTTCATCCGCAAGGTGGCGGAAACGCTCGGCGACGAGAATCTGCGAGTGGTGCGCGGCGATGTGTGGAAGTTCATCGCCACGGCGCGTACGGCGTACGACATAGTGTTTGCCGACCCTCCGTATGACCTGCCGGACTTCGACCTGATTCCGGAGCGGGTGCTCCAGTCGGCGCTTCTAAAGCCGGGCAGCCTGTTTGTGCTGGAGCACTCGGGCAAGCGCAACTACGAGCATCTGCCGCACTTTCTGGAGCACCGGCAGTACGGGTCGGTGAACTTCTCGATTTTCAGGATCGAAGAGGCTGAGAACGAGTAAGAAAGCAAAACCGTGAAAATAATTCCACACACCCCCTGTTTTAACA
>JAXJRL010000042.1:0-41325 GCA_036310635.1 Muribaculaceae bacterium
CTGTGCGCCTCGCAACGAAGTAACGAAGAGCTACCGCATGTTCACAAAAACAAAACTGCCGGAAGGCCTTCGTTTCTTCGTATAAGCCGATGCCGCAAAGCGGCCAGGCGGCTTCGTGTCTTGCCTTAACAGCGACACGATTGAGTCCAAAGTCCTTCGTTTCTTCGTCTCTTCGTGGTTTTAAAATTTCGGCCGCAGGCGCTGACTTTGGCTGGCGCAAGGGGCGTTTTTTACCACGAAGAAACGAAGGGAACGAAGGGCTGGCGCATGAAGTCTATTTCCTTCGTCTCTTCGTGGTTTTTATATTTCTGCCGGAGGCGCTGGCGCACGAGGCGTTTTTACCACGAAGAAACGAAGGGACGGAGGGCTGGCGCATAATATTTAGGGGGTGGTTGGGGAAAATTTGTTAACTTTGTGGCGGCCTGGTTTATTGGGCCTGTTATCAATATGGATTATCTGGACAATAATTCTTATGACGGCTTTGGCGGCTCCGGGAGGGGCGGACGCGATTTATCGCGTCCCTACCGGGCGGACGGCGGCATGGCCCGGATGGACGGCGGCGTGGCCGGGGCGGACGGCGGCTCCAAGGAATTTGGCGGGCTGTCGGTGGTGGTGCCGGTGTGGAACCGGTGCGGGCTGGTGGGGCGCGCGCTGGGCAGCATCGGCAGTCAGAGTGTTAGGCCTGACCATATTGTGGTGGTGGACAACGGCAGCACGGACGGCTCGTTGGAGGCGGTGCTCCGTTGGGCCGCTGAATACACCGGCGATGCCCGGCGGACGCTCGGGCCGAGCGTCCCTACAGCAATATCTTCATCTGAGGATGCGGAAAAGCGGACGCTCGGGCCGAGCGTCCCTACAGCAATATCTTCATCCGAGGATGCGAAAGAGCGGACGCTCGGGCCGAGCGTCCCTACAGCAATATCTTCATCCGAGGATGCGGAAGAGCGGACGCTCGGGCCGGATGCGGACGGCGTGTGGCGGTTCGTGGCCGCTGACGGGCGGCGCGTGAGTGTGGCTGTGGAGCCTCGGCGCGGTGCCTGCGCGGCACGCAACCGTGGGCTGGCGCTGGTTGACACTGAGTGGATGATGCACTTCGACTCGGACGACGAGATGCTGCCGGGCCACCTGGAACGTGCTGTCGCGGCGATGAAGCGCGGCGATGCCGACGTGGTGGGCTGGGACACGGAGTTGCGCCGCGAGGACGGAAGCAGCAAGCTGTTAAGGTTTTACAGCCGGAATATGGAGAAGCGAAATGTGCTTAACGGCATGATGTCGACGCAGCGGTGGGCTGCGCGGACGGCTCTGGTGCGCCGCGCCGGCGGCTGGAACGAGGAACTGAAGATATGGGACGACATTGAGCTGGGTGCGCGCATGCTGGCGCTGCATCCGCGTGTGCGCCGTGTGAAGGGCGCGCCGACTGTGGCTGTGTGGGCAAGTGGCGACGCGAGCATCACGGGTTCGGGATTTGCGAGCAGGGCCGGGCGCTATGAGGCTGCACTGCAGGCCATAGAGCGCACGCTGGGCGCACGCGGCGCGGCAGTGATAGCCGTGAAGCGCGGGGTGCTGGCGGCGGACATCCGACGGGAGGGGGGCAGGATGGAGCGTCCGCGCGGCTGGCGCGGGACGGCGGCGTACTGGTGGCGGCGGGTAGGGTTGCCCGGCGCCGGCTGGCTATTCGGGGCGTGTTCGTGATAGCACGCCGTCTCCGTCGCCGCGAAAACGACGGTGGCGCGGTCACGTACGTTAGTACGCTCCCTTGCCCCCGCATTTCCGCGCCACCACATACGACGCACTCTGACGAACCCGCCAGTTTCCACGCTTGGGCGTGGACCGGGAGCGGCGCCGCGAGAACGACACAGGGCAACCCCGATGGGGCTGCCCTGCGCTATTATACGTAATTATAAGACTTATAAGATTTATAAGATTTATAAAACCTATATTCCTTTCTTACTGGAGGCCGGCAACGGTCACGTCCTTGGAGATCTTGGACACGAGGCCCTGGAGGGTCTTGCCCGGGCCGAGCTCTACGAACTCGGTGGCGCCGTCGGCTACCATGTTCTGCACGGTGCGGGTCCAGCGCACGGGAGCGGTGAGCTGGGCGATGAGGTTGCCCTTGATTTCGGCGGGGTCGGTATGGGGGAGGGCGTCAACGTTCTGATAGACAGGGCAGCGGGGCACTGAGAACTCGGTGGCGTCGATGGCTTCGGCGAGTTCGGCGCGTGCGGGCTCCATGCAGGGCGAGTGGAAACCACCGCCCACCTTGAGCTTGAGGGCGCGCTTGGCACCTGCGGCCTTGAGCTGCTCGCAGGCGGCGTCGATGCCCTCGTTGGTGCCGGAGATCACGAGCTGGCCGGGGCAGTTGTAGTTGGCGGGAACCACGCCTTCGATGGCGGCGCAAACCTCCTCAACCTTCTCGTCGGGGAGGGCGAGGATGGCGGCCATGGTGGAGGGATTGAGCTCGCAGGCCTTCTGCATGGCCTGGGCACGGGCGCTGACGAGGCGGAGGCCGTCCTCGAACTTCATGGCGCCGGCGGCAACGAGAGCCGAGAACTCACCCAGGGAGTGACCGGCAACCATGTCGGGGTTGAAGTCGTCGCCGAGGCTGATGGCGAGGGCCACGCTGTGCAGGAACACGGCGGGCTGGGTAACGCGAGTCTGACGGAGGTCTTCGTCGGTGCCGTTGAACATGATGTCGGTGATGGAGAAACCGAGGATTTCGTTGGCGCGGTCCATGAGGGCGCGCACCTTTTCATTGCTGTCGTAGAGGTCTTTGGCCATGCCCACGAACTGTGCGCCCTGGCCGGGGAATACGAATGCTTTCATTGCTTTTATTATGAATGGTTTATTATTACTTTTCTTACCTTGGAGCGGCCGCGGGGAGCGGCTTTAAATTCGGGAAAAATTTCCGTAATTGGATTTAGGGAGGCAAAGTTAGTGATTTTTCCCAAATAATTGCTAATTTTGGGTCGCTAAGTGGTTTAAAATAGACTAAACGGGGTGGAAACGCCGTTATAACACCACTACAACAACACATATTTATAATAAACAACACACCGAAAACCGAAACACACATGGAAAATAGCATTCTTCTGCCTCTGTTTCTTGGCAACATACGAGGCTTCCAGCTGATAATTATAATAATCCTTGCTGTCATCCTGTTCGGCGGCATCTCTCGCATCCCCAAGATAATGCGCAGCCTGGGCCAGGGCGTGCACTCCTTCAAGCAGGGCTTGGAGGACGCCAAGGAGGAGATGAACAAGCCCATCCAGAAGGCCGGCAGCAGCGAAAAGCGCATCGAGGAAGGCGAAAAGGCCGAGGCACCCGCAGCAAAGGACAAGGACTGACACCCGCTGAGGAATGGCCGAGGAGGAAATGACATTCTGGGACCACTTAGGGGCCCTGCGCGGCGTGCTGCTCAAGATCATAGCCGTGGTGGTGGCGCTGATGGTGGGCTATTTCTTCGTGATGCCGTGGCTCTTTGACCACGTGATCATGTGGCCCACGCGCGGCGACTTCCCGCTCTACCGCGCGCTGAGCTTCCTGAAGGGCGACGGCGAGTTCCTGCCCGACCTGGGCGACCCCAATTTCCACGTAGACATTATCAACATAAAGCTGGGCACGCAGCTGATGACGCACATGAGCGCGTCGATGTGGCTGGGCATTGCCACGGCTTTTCCGCTGATAGTCTACCTGTTGTGGACCTTTGTGAGCCCGGGGCTGTACGAGCGCGAGAAGCGCGGGGCGCGCAAGGCGTTCTATTTCGGCAACGTGATGTTCTACCTGGGCACGCTGGTGGGCTACTTCCTGGTGTTTCCGCTGGCGCTGCGCTTCCTGTCGCAGTACGAGCTGAGCGCCGGCATCGAGAACCACCTGACGCTGGACTCCTACATGGACAATTTCTACACCGTGATAGTGAGCATGGGCCTGGTGTTCGAGCTGCCGCTGGTGGCATGGTTCCTGGGCAAGGCCGGCATACTGACCCGCAACTTCTTCAAGCAGAATCGCAAGTATGCGGCATTCGCGCTGTTAGTGCTGTCGGCGCTCATCACTCCCACCGGCGACGTGTTCACTCTGTTAGTGGTGTTCCTGCCGCTCTACAGCCTGTGGGAGATGTCGGTGCTTCTGGTTCCGGCCAAAAAAGAAATCGAAGAACGAGACACAGAAAAGAAACAACAATAAGAAACATATCTGCATGAAATTCGGACTGTTACCGAGGATATTCGTGGCCATGGCCGCCGGTGTAGGCGCGGGATACGTTCTTCCCGAGGCCGTAGGGCGCGTGTTTGCCACCTTCAACGGCGTGTTTTCGTCGTTCCTGGGCTTCATCATCCCGCTGCTGATAGTGGGCTTCGTGGCCCCTGCCATAACCGACATAGGGCGGCGCGCCGGCAAGATGCTGCTGTTCACAGTGGTGCTGGCCTATGTGGCCACCTTCTGCGCCGGCATGTTCAGCTACGGGGTGAGCACATGGCTGTTCCCCAGCATGATAGAGCCGATGGAGTATGTGCGCGACGCCACGGGCAGCGCCGGGCTCAAGCCCTACTTCACCATGGCCATCGAGCCGGTGATGACAGTGATGACGGCGCTGGTGCTGGCCTTTGTGCTGGGCCTGACAGTGTCGACCATGGGTGCCGACAGCGTGCTGCGCCGCGGCCTGGGCGAGTTCCGCCAGGTGATAGACATGACCATCCGCAAGGTGGTAATCCCGCTGCTGCCGCTCTACATCTTCGGCATATTCATGGACATGACCGTGTCAGGCCAGGTGGGCGGCATACTGATGACCTTTGTGAAGATCATAGCCGTGATATTCGCCATGCACGTGGTTCTGCTGGTGGCGCAGTACTGCATCGCCAGCCTGTTCTCGGGCAAGAATCCGTTCCGAAGCCTGTGGACCATGATGCCGGCCTACTTCACGGCGCTGGGCACACAGTCGTCGGCGGCAACCATCCCGGTGACGCTGCGTCAGACAGTGAAAATGGGTGTGGACGAGGACGTTGCGGCCTTCACCGTGCCACTGTGCGCCACCATCCACATGTCGGGCTCCACGCTCAAGATAGTGGCATGCGCGCTGGCGCTGATGATGGCCATGGGCCACCACTACGACATAGGCATGTTTGCGGGTTTCATAGCCATGCTGGGCGTGTCGATTGTGGCTGCTCCGGGAGTGCCCGGCGGATCGATCATGGCGTCGCTGGGCATACTGTCGAGCATGCTGGGCTTCACCGATGCCGACAACGCGCTGATGATAGCCCTGTACATAGCCATGGACTCGTTCGGCACGGCCTGCAACGTTACCGGCGACGGCGCCCTGGCGCAGATAGTGAACCGGTTCTTCGGCAAGAAGGCCGTGGCGTGACAGAGAGCCGCAGGCACACAACAATATACGGGCGTCCGCAAGCAAGCGGGCGCCCGTTTTATGATGCGTCATGGGATCAGGCAGGTTGGCGTGCCGAAGTCGAGAGCGAGGCGGCCAGGTCGGCCACATTGAGCAGCGGCAGGGGATAGTCGGCCAGAGGCGTGCCGGCGGTGCGGAGCACCAGCATGCCGCGCAGGGCGCCGACGGTGGTGCCAAGCATGAGGGTGAGCAGATGGTGCGGGATGGCCAGACTGGAGCCGTCGAATGTCACCGCCGACGACAGGTGGGCGATGCGGAAACGGGCCGTGACCGTGTAGGAGAGCAGGAGGGTGCGGAACAGGTCGTCCTCGTTGCGATAGTCAACGGTGACGGATATGCCGAGGCGGTCCGACGGGGTTTCGGGCATGAGGCGCGCATGGAGGTTCACGCTCACGCGCGAGCCGCGGTAGCGGCGGATGGCGCGGCGGTTGAGGAGCGACTGTGCGGCATCCTCGGCAATGTCGATTAGCGATACCTCGATTTCGGCGTCGGCTGTCTGCGGGATAATGTCGAAGCGTGAGTCCATGTGTGCGTGTGTTTTAGTGAGTTAATTTCAATGAAAACACACGGACAGGGGCAAGGGTTCACAGCCAGCCTGCTGTTATGACGGATTGAGGGCGAGGGTGTCGGAGAGAATCTTCAGTGCCGCCGAGGCGGTGGGCACGTTGTCGATGAGGAACGAGCGCTTGCCGGAGTTCTGGCGGATGTGCACGCTGCGGAAGTTCTGCTGGGCATAGGTGAGCAGGCGTCCGAACATGGGCGACTGATAGTAGGCGCGGTTCTCCTCGCTGACGAAGTAGAGGTACATCTTGCCCTGCTTCAGGACCACCTTCTCGATGCCGAGGCGACGGGCGCGGGCGCGGAGGGCAGGGACTTTGAGGAGCTCCTCGGTGACGTGGGGGATGGTGCCGAAGCGGTCGCGGAGGCGCTCGGCGAAGGCGTCGATGTCGGCATCGCGTTCTATGGCGTCGAGCTCGCGGTAAAGGTTGATGCGCTCCGACTCCTGGGGCACGTAGTCGGAGGGCAGGAGCAGCTCCAGGTCAGTGTCGATGGCTGTGTCGGTAACGAAATCGTCCTGCGATATGCCCGACACCTCGTTGTCGGCCAGGACGGCCTTGCCGTCGCGTGCGAGTTCCTCGGTACGCAGCTCCAGGACTGCCTCCTTGAGGATTTTCTGGTATGTCTCGTAGCCCAGGTCGGCGATGAAGCCGCTCTGCTCGGCGCCGAGCAGGTTGCCGGCACCGCGGATGTCCAGGTCCTGCATGGCGATGTGGATGCCCGCGCCGAGGTCGCAGAAGCTCTCGATGGCCTGGAGGCGTCGGCGCGCCACGGGGCTGAGGGGATAGCCCTGGGGCACCATCAGATAGCAGAAGGCCTTGCGGTTGGAGCGTCCCACGCGGCCGCGCAGCTGGTGGAGCTCGGAGAGGCCGAAGCGGTGGGCGTTGTTCACTATTATGGTGTTGACATTGGGCATGTCCACGCCGCTCTCCACGATGGTGGTGGCCAGCAGCACGTCGTAGTCGTGGTTCTGGAAGTCGACAATGATCTGCTCGAGCTCGGCCGGCGGCATCTGGCCGTGGGCCACGGCCACGCGGGCGTCGGGAACGAGGCGCGCAAGCATGGTGCGGAGGGTGTCGAGGCCCTCGATGCGGTTGTTGATGAAGAACACCTGGCCGTTGCGCGACAGCTCGAAGTTGACAGCCTCGGCAACGACGTCGTCGGAGAGCGACGACACGTTGGTGACCACGGGATAGCGGTTGGCCGGGGGTGTGGTGATGGACGAGAGATCGCGCGCGCCCATGAGCGAGAACTGGAGGGTGCGCGGAATGGGCGTGGCGCTCATGGTCAGGGTGTCGACGTTGACCTTGAGCTGGCGCAGGCGCTCCTTGACGGCCACGCCGAATTTCTGCTCTTCGTCGACTATGAGGAGGCCGAGGTCGTGGAACTTGACGGTTTTGCCGATGAGCTTGTGGGTGCCGATGATTATGTCTATTTTGCCGGCTTCGAGGTCGGCGAGGATCTGCTTTACCTGCTTGGGCGAGCGGGCGCGCGACAGGTACTCCACGCGCACGGGGAAGTCGCGCAGGCGGTCGCGGAAGGTGTTGAAATGCTGGTAGGCGAGGACGGTGGTGGGCACCAGCACGGCCACCTGCTTGCCGTCGGTGGCGGCCTTGAAGGCGGCGCGGATGGCCACTTCGGTCTTGCCGAAGCCCACGTCGCCGCACACCAGGCGGTCCATGGGCCTGGGACTCTCCATGTCGGCCTTCACGGCTTGGGTGGCTGTGAGCTGGTCGGGGGTGTCCTCGTAGACGAACGAGGCCTCGAGCTCGTGCTGGAGGTATGAGTCGGGCGAAAAGGCGAAGCCCTGCTCGTCCTTGCGGGCGGCGTAGAGGCGGATCAGGTCGCGGGCTATGTCCTTGAGTTTGGCCTTGGTACGGTCCTTGAGCTTGTTCCATGCGCCGGTGCCGAGCTTGCTGATGCGCGGGGGCACGCCTTCCTTGCCGCGGTACTTCGCCAGCTTGTGCAGGGCGTGGATGGACACGAACACCATGTCGTCGTTCTGATAGAGGAGCTTGATCATCTCCTGCGGATGACCGTTGACATTGGTGCGCATCAGGCCGGCGAAGCGGCCCACGCCGTGGTCGATGTGGACAATGTAGTCGCCCACCTCGAGGGCGTTGAGCTCTTTGAGCGAGAGGGCGAGCTTGCCGGAGCGGGCGCGGTCGCTCTTGAGCGAATACTTGTGGAAGCGGTCGAAAATCTGGTGGTCGGTGAACACGCAGATGCGGGTGTCGTGGTCCACGAAGCCCTCGTGGAGGGTGCCGCTCACGGGCGTGAAGTCGATGTTGTCGCCGCGGTCCTCGAAGATGGCCTTGAGGCGCGCGAACTGTTTGTCGGAGTCGGAGAGGATGTAGATTTTGTAGCCCTGCTGCAGGAACTCGGTGAAGGACTTGGCGATGAGCTCGAAGTTCTTGTGGTAGATGGCCTGCGGCGAGCAGTTGAAATTGGCCAGCGTCGGCGAGATCTGCTCGGCCGGGGCATCGGCAAGGCCTATCTCCAGGCGGCGGAAACTGGCGTAGGCCCCGGCGAAGGCGTCGGGATCTACAATGTCGGCCTGCGCGGCCTTGAGGGTCTGGTCGGTGTCGCCGTCGGCTGTGGCCACGAGGGCGCTGTCGGATATGCCCTCCTCGGCCACAGTGCGCACGCGGGCCACGGGGTCGAGGCCCGAGCGGACCACGAGCAGGGTGGCGGGGTCGATGAAGCCAAGGAGCGACATGGCCGTGGAGGCCGAGGTGTCGCGCACGGCGTCGGCGGCTATCGACACTGTGTCGAGCCGCTGATCAGAGAGCTGTGTGTCAACGTTGAAGGTGCGGATGGAGTCAACCTCGTCGTCGAAGAAGTCGATGCGCAGAGGCAGCTCGAGCGAGTAGCCGAAGATGTCGAGGATGGAGCCGCGGAGAGCGAACTGTCCGGGCTCGTAGACATAGTCCACCTCGGCGAAATTGTTCTCCCTGAGCCAGCGCACGGCGTCGGTGGGATGCAGGCGCTCGGAGGTGCTCACGGTGAGGGTGTGCTTCTCCAGGTCGGTGCGCGAGGCCACTTTTTCGGCCAGGGCCTCGGGATAGGTGATGACGAAGCGCAGGGCCGAATCGGCGGCGCCGAGGCGCGACAGGGCTTCGGTGCGTAGAATGCGCGAGGGTTCGTCTACCTGGCCGTATTTCAGGGCGCGGCGATAGCCCGAAGGGATGAAGGCCACGGAATCCTCGCCGGCGAGGCGTGTGAGGTCGTGGTAGAGGTATCCGGCGTCGTCGGCATCGTCGGCTATGACGACCATGGGCACCTTGCGACGGGCTATCGAGGCCAGGAGGACGGCGGCCGATGAACCGGGCAGGCCGGCGGCGCGCGATGTTTTGTGGCGGAGGAGCGATTCGAGCGATTTGCGCCTCCCGTCAGTCAGGAAGGCGCGCGATATTTCCTTGAGCTGCATTGGTTATTTCTTGGGCTTGGCGGGTTTGGCCGTCTTTTCGTCCTTGGGTTTCGGTGAGAGGATCACTCCGTACTGGCGGGGATCGTTGAGCACGTTGACAGCCTCCTTGAGCTCTTTGTCGTCAGGGAGTGTGCGGCGGATCAGGTCGGCGTTGCTGAACCATCGGTTGCCCATCTCGGAATTGAGTATGGTGGAGATGGCCTTGCGGTTGAAGTCGAGGTCGCGCTCCAGGTTGTGCTTCATCATGTTCTCGAGGTGCGTGATGGCAGAGTCGACGGAGTCGGACATGTAGCCCTCGATGCGGGCCGCGTCGCGGAGGTATTTGATTCCGGCTTCGGTGGCGCGGTCATATTTGAAGCGTGCGGGGTCGATGAAGCGTTTGAACTGGTTGAAGACCGAATCGTCCACCTGCCAGGTGTCGGGCGAGGGTGCCTGGGCCAGGTTGTTGGCGTATTTGTTGGCGAAATCATAGGCCCAGAGCTCTGACATGATGGTGTAGAGCAACCGGTTCGACTCGGGGAGCTCCACGGCGATGTCGGGGGTGATTCCGCCGCCGTCGCGCACCTCGCGTCCGGCGCGGGTGTGGAACACGGTTGTCAGCGAGTCGGGTATGCGCGTGGCCTCGCCTTCGGCGTTGCGGTGGGTGTAGTCAATGGCCTGGATGAGTCGGCCTGTGGGCAGATAGTAGCGCCCGGTCGTCACCTTCATCATGGCGTTGTAGGGCAGCGGGCGGGGATTCTGCACCAGGCCCTTGCCGTATGAGCGCTGGCCGATGATCACGGCGCGGTCCAGGTCCTGAAGCGAGCCGCTGAGGATTTCGGAGGCCGAGGCCGTGTTGCCGTTTACTATAACCGCGAGCGGGAGGTCGGGGGCCACGGGGTTGTGGGTGGTCTTGTAGGTCTTGGTGGTGCGCGCGTCGCGGCCGCGGGTGGTCACTATCTCGGTGCCGCGCGGCAGGAAATAGGAGGCGATCTCCACGGCGCTCTGCAGCAGTCCGCCGCCGTTGTCGCGGAGGTCTATCACCAGGCCCTTGAGCTGCGGGTTCTCGGCACGCAGGCGGTTGAGGGCGCTGAGGAAGTCGCCGGCGGTCTTCTCGGAGAAGGTGGAGATGTTGATATAGCCGATGTTGGGGGCCACCACGCCGGAATAGGGCACGGGGTCGATGTTGATGGTGCCGCGGGTTATGGTGAAGGTGAGTATTGAGTCGGCGCCCTGGGGCATCCACGGGCGGCGTACGGTGATGGTCACGTCGGTTCCGGCCTGTCCCTTGAGCTGTGCGCTGGCCTCGGCGGTGGTGAATGTCTTGGGCAGTGTCTTTCCGTTGATTGACAGCAGCACGTCGCCGTGGCGCACACCGGCCTTACGGGCGGGCGAGTTCCACTGGGGCTCGGAGAGCACAATGGCGGAGTCGCGTTTCATGATGTAAGAGCCGATGCCGGCATACTGGCCCGAGGAGACTGAGGTGAGCTGGTCCTGCTCGTCAGCCGAATAGTACTCGGTGTAGGGGTCAATCTGTCCGAGCAGGGCATCGATAGCCGTGCGCATGGTCTTGGTGGCGTCAATGGTGTCCACATAGCTGGTCTGCAGCTCTTTGTAGACCTGCGAGAAGATGGAAAGATTGCGGGAAATGTCGGTTTTTGTGCTTTTGGCGCTTACAGAGAGGGCCACGACCAGCGCGGCAGCGGCGAAAAGGACAGAGAAAGCGAATTTTTTCATTTTTGGCGTAGATGCACCGGTCATGGTGCCGAATTGCTGAATTATAGTGCGAAGTTACACAAATATTAAAAAAGAAACAAACATGGCGGTGCGGATGTTGGGACAAATAGTCAGGAAAAATGAGAAACACCGCGGATTGGAACGGACACGGCGCATAAAATATGGTTAAATATTGTAAATTCACTAAAATAAAGTTGACTTTGCACAAATATTCTTGTAAATTTGTGGAACATAATAAATCCGGTGCGGAGCCATCCGCTGCTACACATGCCTTAGAATCTACCTGCCTGATAATCTATCAAAAAGCCTAACATCCCGATAGGTAACGACAGAGACAGACATTAGCACGGCCCCAGATATGCCCTCGGGCGGAGAATCAACTTTCCGCGCGTGGCCGTAAGAACGTATGCAGCACACCCATAAGCCTGATGCCCCCTCCGCACTCATAGCTCAAAAAAAGCCAAAACAACCGAATGAACGCCTTAAAGACATTATTAACCAGCGTGATAGCTACTCTATCAATCTCCGCATGGGGCGGAATTGAAGAGCTGCCTCTACCCGCCCTGCTCGACACGCTGGACCGTTACCTGGCCGAAACAGCCGAATACGAGACGGTGTCGCGCAACAGAATGACTCAGCTAAAGCGCGAGCTGAAAGACCGCGGCTCCACAAACTGGTACGAATCCTACCGCCGCCTGGGCGAGGGCTACTCCACGCTCAACGTGGACACCGCCCTGCAGTACTACGAGCTGGGCCTGTCATATGCCGTGATGCACGGCAACCCGGAGGAGGCCCAGATTTTCCGCCTGCGCCGAATCGACCTGTATCCGCGCAAGGGCCTGCTGCACACCGCCATATCAGAACTTGACAGCATAGATCCCGCCACACTGACACCCTCCGCCAAGCAGGAATACTTCGAGACCAAAGGCCGCGTGTACGGCTATGCCTATGACATCCACACTCCCGACTCCATCCGCGCCGCTTTCGAGGCCAAAGCCGCTGAGATGAACGACTCGCTGATGAAATACGTTCCCGCCAAAAGCCTCAAGGGCAGGATGCTGCTGTTCATGGACAATCTCACCGACGGCAAAAACGTGACAGCCATGACCGACTCGCTGCGCGCGCTGGCACAGGAAGTTGGAACGGCCTCGATGATGTATGCCCCCATCAACAAGGTGCTGGCCGACTACGAGCTGAAACAGGGCAATACAGACGAGGCCATGCGCCATCTTGCCGCAGCCGCCATCGGCGACATTGTGAGCGGCAACTACGAGGCACCGTCGCTCCACAGACTCGGCAAGATGCTGTTTGAGCGCGGCGACGAGGACCGTGCCTACGCCTACATCACCGGCGCACTGCAACGCTCCGTCGCCTCAGGTTCGCGCATCCACATGCAGCACTCCGCCGAGGCGCTGCCCATGCTGTTCCAGAAGGACAAACAGCAGATCAGCAAGAACCGCGCGCTCATGATGCTGGCGATAGCCATAGCTCTGGTGGTCTGCGCCGTTCTCATCTCGCAGCACCTGCGCATGCGCCGCTACCGCCGCCACATATCGTCACTGCTCAAGAAAATCACCGAGCACGACCAGAAAAAGGACATATACATAAGCGAACTTCTGGGCATGTTCCTCAGCAACATGGAGGAAACCGAGCACATGACCAACAAGGTGATCCGGAAGCTACGCGCCTCGCAGTACTCCAGCCTGCTGTCCGAGATGGAGGAGGGCCAGCACATGCACAAGCAGCTGCAGCGCTTCTACCATGTGTTCGACCCCTCGTTCGCCCGAGTGTTCCCCAACTTCCTGAACGAGGTCAACGAGCTGCTTCATCCCGACCGACAGCTTACCGGAGGCGAGGACGGCAGCATGACACCGGAGATGCGCATCCTGGCGCTGATGCGTCTGGGCATCAACGACAGCCAGCAGATGTCGCGCTTCCTGGGGCTGTCGCTCAATACCGTCTATACCTATCGCACCCGCCTCAAGAACCGGGCCGTGAATCGTGAGGATTTTGAGCGTAAAGTTCGCGAAATAGGCTAAAACGTAGTTATACAAAAGCGGCAAAAGCTAAATTAGCATCTATATTTGGGCTTACATGCCCTAACATCATAGAATTGATTTTCAAACTATTATAAAACAGATATCCTTGAATTTATCTATATTTGTGTTAATATTGAAAGTATGATTATTGAATAGTTTATATCTTTGCATTGCATTAAGGTAAATAACAATTCAGGTCTAAGATTCAAGGTTATTATTTTAGGATTTTTGTAGTATGGAATCGACACCATCGGGAGATGTGGTCGATTTGTTTTTTATGCCAGAATGTATGCTTAGCCGAATGAGTCCGACAGTCGGGAACTACTCCAGGAGCGGGCGTCGGGGGAAGGCGTCGATATAGCTTCCGGGAGTGGAGTTGACTATTTCCACGCCCTCGGCACGGGCAAACGATGCAATGCTGTGATAACTGCGGAAAGCCACATAGAAACTGTGCACTATGTCGTGAAGATGGTAGCCGCGGTATTCCGATGTGACACGCTGGCGCTCCTTCTCGTCGTCGGCATAGAAATGCGGCTGAACGCTCACCACATTGTTGTCGTCATCAACCCAGATGGACTGCATCCAGCTGTGGTCCGCGCCAACGAGATAAATGCGCCTGTACCCAAGCCATATCGCCGCCATAATCGACGGAATGAGCACGTTGCGCGGACGGGGCATGGCCAGACGCTGACGGAAAACCCAATGCTCCAAAGCCGGGAATCCCTCTATTCCAGTAACGTTTATGCCCCGTACACTGATTTTTGAATTTGCGGCCATCCTGGTGCGCATCCATTCCACACGCTCGCGAGGCACTATGAGGGTCATCAGCCAGTCGGCCGATGCGATGTTAGCCATAAGTCGCGCTATGTTTTCAGGGGGATTGTCGGCGAAAAACGCCGGGTCGACAAGCACATAGTATTCAGGCTTCAATTCGCTGAAAACCGGAGTGTTTGCGGCAAAATTCACAGCCAGGAGGTCGGTCTGGGCCAGCTTCCGCCGGTCTTCGTCAAGTGTGTTGCGCAGCGAAGGGCCGTTTGCCAGAATGACCAACGGTTTCTTCCGTGTCTCGGCTTTTAGCGATGATGGTCGGCTCAGAACCGCCATCTTGAATATTGCCTTGGCCGACAGAGCCGTATTCGTTACAAAATCAGAGGCTTTCATCGTCATAGACATGGGTTTTGAGGTAGTCGGTCACCACATTTGGCCTGAAATCGGGGAACATGCTCTTCATGCCGTCATCGGCATAGGTCAGCGAAGTGGTGAGCAGCGCGAAGTTGCGCTTGCCGTATATGAGTTTGGCAAAGGCCGTCTGCTTGGTGCCGAGCGAGGCAACACGTTTGTTGTCAAGACGGTAAGCAAAAGCCTCAATAAGCAGGTCAACGGGGGTTGCCACGCCGTCGGTGACATTGACAACACAGGGCGTGCCCAGGACAAGGCGCACAAGACGGGCCACATCAACAGCATGAACCACCGACACAACCGCCTCATTACCGGCAAGATGCAGCGGCCAACCACGCCACACGGCATGTGCAAGTCGCATTGCCAGGCCGTTCATGCCCGTGCCGACGATATTGGCACAACGCAGGATGGCGCATGGCACCGACGCCAAGGCGCAAGCCTGGCTGAAAGCCTGTTCGCGAGCGTACCACGGCGACAGAGTGTCGAGGCGCGAGTCTTCGGGGATATCCGTGCCGTCCTTTCGTGCGTATACCTCGGTAGACGAGAGCATTACCGCGAAATCGGCGGTGTCGGGCAAACAGAGGACCGGGTCGGCCGACAGGATCACCGACGGCTCCTCGGACGGCATCAGGCTGTCCAGTCCGAATTCCCGATCGAGATAAGGAAGCATGAAAGCTCGGTCCGGGCACCAGACGAAAGGCCTTGAACCTTCTGATTTTGAATATGTTGTTTCTGATTCAGCCATTTTTGTATATGAAACTTTTTAAGACCTGCAGATAGTGTTTGGAGATATTGAACAGCGAGGCCGGTAATCCGTTCTGCCTCAGCGCGCGGAGCCGCTCCACATTGTGTACCCACAGACGGCTGCTGAGCTTCGAGGACAAGCCTCCCGGCGACATACACACCATGTCAAGCGGCAAATAACGCCATTTCAGCGACGAATCACTGAACAGCCGGCAGAACATCTCAAAGTCAGCGGAAAGCCTGTAATCGGCCTTATAGAGCCCCTTGGAGGCTATCAGGCGGCCACGGACATAGAGCGACGGATGAGGCGGCGCAAAACCATTAATCACAGACTCCAGCGACCCCGCCTTGCCGCTGTAGTAACGCAGTGTAGGCCCTCCTTCAGGAGCGAAATGCACATCGCCAAACAGGAAATCCAGGTCCGGATCGGCTTCGAAGGCCTCCCCCACCCTTTTAAGCACTTCGTCATCGGTAAAAGTGTCGCCGGCATGGAGCATGCCCACCACATCGCCGTCTGCATTACTGAATCCGGCATTTATGGCATCGTAAACCCCTGTCGGCTCGCGATTGATCAGTTCAATATCCGAGTCATATCGCTTCAGGACATCGGCTGTACCATCCGTGCTGAACCCGTCGACAACTATATGCTGGTCAGGACGGCGCGACTGCGCACAGGCCGATGCGAGAGTTTGCTCCAGGCCGTGGGCATTGTTGAGAGTGATGGTTACAAGCGATATCTTCATTGCGAAATTTGATATTCGGTGGAAATATTCAGCGGCTCGGAGGCCGATTGTGCCTGCATTCTGTGGCAGACTATCAGGCAGATGGCAACAACAGCACACCACGCTGCCATCCACACGTATAACTTGCGTCTATAGCCTGCCAGACCGCCAATGGTCCATGCCACTGCCACAGCCATCATCGGCACAGCGGGGAGGGCATAGCGCGAAACGGTGCCACCACAAAAGCCACAGGGCGCAAGCCACACCAATACTGCGAAAGCGGAGAACATCAGGAGTTGGCGCGGAGCCTTCTTCAGTCTGAAAATCAGGAAGAAAGCGAAAATGCCGCCAAAAACATACCAAGGGTAAGCCACATGGGCATAGACCTGCGAGATGCCATATACTATGTCACGGCCGAAATTCCATGGGAACGGGATAAAAAACTGGACTACAGCCGACACCGGCACAAGCAATGCCTTGCGCCACAGCGGCATGGCAAAGAAATCACCCACAAGGTTGTAGTAGGCATGCTGCTGGGGGTGTACCCACACCTCGCTCGAATGCAACTCGGCGAGGCTTGCCACTGCCGATGTATGGTCGGACACCTCGGGCGCAAGCCACAGTACGAGCACAACGCCTATGGCAGACAAACGGACAGCGGCCTCGCGCCAACCATAGTGAGAATGGGCAAAATATGTTATGACTATCCCTAAAGGAAGGTATATCAGATAATTGACGCGCGACAGCACGAGCATCGCTGCCGCAACCGCAAGGGGCACCAGCGAAAGTCTGCTGCCTGAAACTGAGAGGCCGCCAAGCGAGATGGCTGCAATGACCATCGCATCCTTGATGAGAATCATTCCCGAAGCCATAAGATAGCACACTGATGCTGTTGCGATCATGGCAACCGTTGCCATACGGCGGTCGGAGCACAGTCGCATGGACATAGCCGAGGCCGCCACAAGAGTGACGAGCGTGAAGACCATGGAAAGCATGAGGCCTGCGGTGACGGAGGGACCTGTAATGCTGAAAAGAGCGGCAAGGATGGCGCCATAAAGTCCATGTACATGATGCGCGGGCGTGCCACCTACGCCAAGGCGGTACATCGCATCATCCCAATTGCGCAGTGCGTCAGGGTTTTGCAGCACAGGCGACGCGTCAGTGCCACCGCTCAGTGTAGTGAAATAGAAGACATTGGCAACGATGCCGGCTGAAAGCACAAAAGCGCTGACAATCAGCGTTATCTGGCCGGCGCGTGTGCATGCATCCGTATGGCTGTAAACGGCCACTGCCGCCGCAGTGATCAGGACAAACGCCAAAAATGACGGCAGGACAGGCGCACCGGCCAACAAAAACAGGAGGACAAGGAGCAACAAGGCACAAACCACGGCAGTCAGCCACCGAGCATCGGCGAAGCGGCCTAACAGCGATTTTGCAACCTGTTTGCTGGTCATCCTTATGGGTTTTAAATGTTTAGAAAGTCACTACGAGTTCCGCAACGAGCTTGTCATTGTCCGCGCCGGACGGATGGTTGTGACCATAGAGATACTTTTCATAGTTCAGACGCAGATGGGCACCGATTTTGGAGGTGTACACATGGCTGAGGGTTACGCCGCCGGTGATGCGGTTGCGCAACGGTTTATCATACACCGCCATGCCCTTGGCATTGCGCGAGCCTGACCAATAGTTGGTCATTCCGTCGACGCGAAGCTGTGCCGACCACTGATTGAACACTGCATACGGCATGGGGTGGTGATAGTCAGCCTGCACAAGGTAGCCGTGTGATGCCGACAGCGCATGGCCGGTATAGTGACGGCAGAGGTACTCAGCCTCGAAACGCCATCGGCCGGGCGAGAAAGTAGCGCCCAGGTTCCATGAGTTGATGCGTGCCGAATCGGGCACTGACGAAACAAAACCGGCAACAATCTGCCATTGGCGTGGAGAATAGACCAGGCGTCCGGCATAGTTGTACTTGGAGCCCCACACCTCGTGGTCGGAGATGCTGTAGGCATTGAACACGCCGGCATAGGCCTTGAGCGGCACATTCTTGACCGAATAGCCCACCTGCATGCCCACGTGACGGCCGGGGCTGAGGTATTTATTTACAAATGAACGATTTGCAAACCAATAAGTTGCCGGAGCTGAGAAGCTGTTGTCGCCGAAGGGGATGCGGAACTGGCCGATGCGCACATTGAAGGCGGCGGGAAGATTCAGCTGCCCCCAGGCATCGAGCATCTTCACCTTGCCACGGTCGCAGAAATCCGCCTGGATGAAAGCCTGTACAGCCTTGCCAACCTTGACGCCGGCGCTCAGACGGGCGTTGCGGGCCTGGAAACGCGAAAGGCCGTTGTAAGTGTTCCACTCAAAACGACCGCGCACCACTCCATGAAACTCGTACTGCAATCCGGCCTGACGTATTATGGTCTTCAAATCGGGCTCGGTTTTGATCGAATCAGCAGGTTCGGAGGCATGGACTGAAACCAACGAAAATACAAGGGCCACAGCGGCCGTCAATGTGCGGAGAGAGGGCGAGTTGAGGCATAGCAGCATATCTGTTTGCAATTTAGTGAAGACTGCGAGCCGGAGCTAAGGCGGATAGCGCCCTACCCGCCGGCCCGCAGGGGGATGTTCGGTATGGTGTGGCACCCCGGGGCTGTCGCCTCGGGATGCCGTTCAGAGTAATCAGAGAGCGTTCTCCACGTCGTCATCGACGGGAATGTCGGTATTGACATTCTTAGAGCCGACGAGAGCGTAGAAGAGCAGGTAGGCAAGCATGGCCACTACCAGCCAGTATGAAGCCATATAGCCCACGGACTGCGCGATAGCCTGCTGGATCAGAGGCATCACACCGCCGCCTACCACCATCATCATGAAGATGCCGGAAGCCTGGGCGGTGTACTTGCCGAGGCCTTCGACAGCCAGGTTGAAGATGGCGCCCCACATCGAAGCGGTGCAGAGGCCGCAAAGCACCAGGAGAACGGCGCTGACGGGGATGGTGGCAACGCCGCCGTTGGCGCTGGAATAGATGAAGTCGGGGATGGCGATTTCAACGCTCTTGGGGAGAATCATGGCCACAACAACGAGTGCGATGGCGGTGCCGGCCACAGCCACGAGCTGCTGACGTGCGGAAATGGCACCCGAGATAGCACTTGAGAGCATACGTCCGCAAAGCATGAGCAGCCAGTAAAGGGCCACTACCGAACCGGCGATGACCGATGCGTTGCCGAGAACGCCCGCGCCGTTTGCAGTCTGGTCGGAGAGGTAGAAGTTGAGGGTGCCGGGGATGCCGACTTCAATGCCCACATAGAAGAAGATGCCGACCACGCCGAGCACGGTGTGGCGGAAGTTCCATGCGCTGTGGGTGTATTTGGGGCGAGCCTTGCCGTCCTTGCTGAGGTTGGGCTCGGGGATTGAAACCATGCTGATGACCAGGAAGGCGACAACGAACACGCCCATGGCGATGAAGAGCAGCGGGGTGACATTGTTCATTGAGGTGTCCTTGGAGAGCTGGCCGATAAGGGCGCCAACGAAGAACGGAGTCAGTGTGCCGGCCAGGGAGTTGAGAGCGCCGCCGGTCTGAATGAGCTGGTTGCCCTTGTTGCCGCCGCCACCAAGCAGGTTGAGCATGGGGTTGACAACGGTGTTGAGCATGCAGACGCAGAAACCGCAGATGAATGCGCCGAGCAGGTAGATGAAGAAGTTGAGGCAGACGGGGAGTTGCTTGGCCACCTCCACGCCGTTCTCCTTGACGTGAGCCGTCATTGAGAGCACCTCGGTGTCGGTGCCGACTATGCTTGAGAGATACTGGAACACGAGGCCTACCACGCCCACGGCCATGGCCCAGAGAGCGGTTTTCTTATAGCCGATTCGCTCAAGGAGTTTGCCGGCGGGTATACCCATGAAGAGGTAAGCCAGGAAGTTCATCATGTTGCCCATCATGCCGAGGACGCTGTTGCCCTCGAAAGTGTTGCCCCAGATGGTGCCGATGGGAGCTGCAAGATTAGTGACAAAAGAGATCATCGCGAAGAGGAAGAACATCGTGATGATGGCGACGGTTGGACGCCTGTTAGCGCTTTGAGCCATTAGTTTTTTAGGGTTTAAGGGTTAAATGATTTTGGTTTGTTAAGGGAAAGTCAAATTGGCCGTGGTCAGGGAATGACGGTGGGCCAAAATGTTGAGATGATGATTGATTGGGTCAGTGTTGAGTGTGAATGTACGATTTAAGGTGCTGATGATCAGTATTGTCTTTCGCCAAAGATGGCGGTGCCCACGCGCACCAGTGTGGCGCCTTCGGCCACGGCCAGGGGATAGTCGCCGCTCATGCCCATGGAGAGGGTTGAGAAGCCGCGCAGGTCGGGGGCGGCCTCGAGGCAACGGCGCATGGTCTGCGCTATGGCGTGGAAGTCGGCACGTACGCGGTCCTGGTTGTCGGTGTTCGAGGCCATTCCCATGATGCCGCAGATGTGTGTGGCGCGGAGGCTCTCAAAGCGGCGCTCGGCAAAGTACCTTACGAGCTCGTCGGGCAGCCATCCGAACTTGGTCTCCTCGGCGGCCACATGTACCTGCATCAGAACGCGCGTCACCACGCCGGCAGCCTCCGAGCGGCGGTCAATCTCGTCAAGAAGATGCTGCGAATCAACGCTCTCAATGAGAGCCACATGTCCCACGAGCTGACGCACCTTGTTGGTCTGCAGGTGGCCGATGAAGTGCCATTCGATGTCGGCGGGCAGCAGAGGCTCCTTGGCCAGGATTTCCTGAACGCGGCTTTCGCCAAACCGGCGCTGGCCGGCATCGTAGGCCTGGCGCACTGCCTCGGCGGGATGGAATTTTGACACCGCCACCAGGCCGACGCCCTCGGGGAGGGTGTCAAGCACCTGATCAAGACGCCGGGCTATGGTTGATTGTGCCATGGTCAATTGAAACGTGGTGGTCGGGACGGATTATTTGTCGAGCTTCACGCGGTAAACGTCCATGAGGGGAGTCTCGGTGATGGACTGAATCTCATAGTCGGCCATAGTTGTCTTCATGCCTTCGAGGAAGTTGTCAAATGCCTCCTTGAAGGTCGAGGCCTGGACGAGGATTAATGTGGAGGTCTTTTTCTCCACTCCGGTCTTCTCGTCGATGGTGATGAAGGCCACTTTGACCATGTACCAGCGGTCGCCGGTCTCGTTAAAGAAAATTTCGGATATCTTGGTGCGCTTAACGGCCGACACTGAGAACTCGCCTGAGATGTAATGAGCCTGCTCCTCGGTGATTCGGCTCTCAGCCTCGGTGAAGCTGAGGGCGTCGACCAGGTAGGGCTCGTTCACCTTCTTTACAGCGCCGTTCTCCTGCATCTTGTCGTAGCGGACTTTGCATTCAAACCAGTTTGCCATATTCGGTTATATGATAATGGGTTAGATATTACTGTGCCTTGGCGATGGCCTGGGGCAGTTCGTTGGGATTGACCACGCGGGCAATGAGCTCGCCCTGGCCGTTGAACACGAAGGACACGGGGGCGCCGTTGATGGGGTCAACGTTGTAGGCGATGAGGGCCTCTACATTGTCGGTGGGAGCGTTATAAACGGCAATCCAGGGCATGTTGGCGGCCGAGCGCTTCCAGCTGATTTCGTCGGGGTCGTAGGCCACCTGGAAAATCTGCAGGCCGGATGCGCGATACTGGTCCCAGGCCTTTTTGAGGGCAACGGTGTTGGCCGGCGAAGCCTCGCCGTCGTAGCGTGTGAAGTTGAGGATGGTAACGTGGCCATGGCCCACAACGTCGTCAAAGTTGTGCTTCTTGCCGTTGCGGTCGAAACGTGCCAGGTCGGCGGTGGGGCGTGCGCTCACCTCGGCCTGCACCTCAACGGGGCGCGAAGCCAGTGTGCCATTGGCGCGGCGCGCGGCTATCCAGCGCTGTTCCAGTTCCTTGGCGCGTGGGTCGTTGGGGCGGAAGCGCAGATAGTTGTTGGCGGCGTTGGCCATTACGCGCACGTCGTGGCGGTTGCGGTAGTCGTAAAGCGGCTGCGCACCCACTGTCTTGCCCACGATGTAGTATGACAGCAAGCAGGTTGAGTCCTGGTTGACGAGCACGTTGAGGCGGTTCTTGAGCTCCTGGTCGCGGAGGGCGCCCTGGGCGCCGTTCTTGGCCACTGATGCCGAGACGAGCGAGTCAACCATGGCCATCATGGGCGCTGTGGCATTGCCGCTGACGGTGAATCCCTGGTCAAAATGCTTGGCATTGGCCTGGATGGTCACAGTCTCGATGGAGTCGACCGGGAAATAGATGTACTTGTCGCCGAAACGCAGACGGTAGATGGAGGGGATTTCAGCAGCCTCCTTGGCGCGGAACTTGAAGTCGCCCGAACCGGATAGTTTCAGGGTGTCGATTGCACGCCAGTTGTTGAAAGTCGATGCTTCGACATAGAGAGTGGAGTCAGGGGCACCTGCCACATTTCCTTCCACGGTCCAGCCCTTGCGGTCAGAGCACGAGGCCAGGGCGAGGGCTGCTGCGGCTGCGATGATGATGCTGTGAAGTTTCATTTATTTAAAGTTTTCGGCGATTTTAGCGGCTATTTCCTGCATCTGCTCGGCAGGCAGCGAGAGTTTGGGCTTGCGGAAGTCCATGTCGGCCTCGGAGTTGAGGGGCACGAGGTGGATGTGTGCGTGAGGCACTTCAAGGCCGATCACACACACGCCGATGCGCTTGCAGGGCATGGCCTTCTCGAGGGCTGCTGCCACACGCTTGGCAAAGAGGGTGAAGGCGGCGTACTCCTCGTCGCCGAGGTTGAAGATGTAGCTCTCCTCGTGCTTGGGGATTACGAGCACATGGCCGGGGGCCACGGGGTTGATGTCGAGGAATGCGAAGAAACGGTCGTCTTCGGCCACACGGTAGGAGGGGATTTCGCCAGCGGCGATGCGAGAGAAAATAGTAGCCATGGTGTGGGGGCTTGTGTTAGAATGTGATGTTGACAATTTCGAACTTCATGAGGCCGCTGGGAACGCGGATCTCAACCACATCGCCGAGTTTGTGACCCAGGAGGCCCTGTGCGATGGGGGTGGAGCTGGCTATCTTCTTCTCCTTGAGGTTTGCCTCGGAGTCGGCCACGATGGTGTACTCCATCTGCATGCCGTTAGCCACATTCTTGATGGTCACGCGGTTAAGAATCTGCACAGTGTCGCAGTTGAGGTTCTTTTCGTCTATGATGCGAGCGTTGGCCACGAGGTCCTTGAGCTGTGAAATCTTCATTTCGAGCATGCCCTGCGCTTCTTTGGCGGCGTCGTACTCCGAGTTCTCGGAGAGGTCGCCCTTGTCGCGGGCTTCGGCTATCGCGGCCGAGATTTCGGGGCGCTTCACCGATTCGAGATAGGCTATTTCTTCCATTTTCTTTTTATAGCCTTCCTTGGTCATGTATGTGATTGCCATAATAGTGGGATTTATTTTAAGGTGCAAAAAAATAATGAATCTCGGCCGGAGGATGCACGGCGAGACCCAGGTTTTAGAACAAAAATATCGTGGTTGAAGCCGAGCGGCAATCAACCGAGGCAAAGTTAGGGCTTTTTGCGGGAATAGTGCGTTAAAGACTGTTAAACTTTGCCACTGCGAGGCGCTCCAGCGCATGGCCGGAAGCCTCTCGGCATGGGATTGCCACGCGGCGGTGGAAAAGCGCACGGAGACCGCCGTTTGTGGCTGTCTCCGTGCGTTTTAGAGTATTCTGTCGGTCAACAGTGCCGACGCTTATTTCTCGGCCTTTTTAGCTGCGGCTTTCTTGGCTGCGGGCTTTTTGGCGGGAGCTTTCTTGGCGGGCTCGGCTTTGGCCTCGGCCTTGGGCTCGGCGACCTTCTTCTCGTCGCGGAGCGAGTGCTCGATATTGTACTGCTCCACGTCGCGGCGCATCGAAGCCACCTCCTTGTTGAGGGTGGAGATTTCGCGCTCCTGGTTGCGGATGGTGGTGAGCAGGGCGTTGAGCTCCTCGTTCTCGATTTCCATGGGGTACTGGTCCTCTACGCGCACAATGAAGTCGGCGAGCACGTTCATGTAGTTGGTGAATGCCTGGAAGGGAGTCTCATAGGGGCTGAAGAGCGAGTTGACCTTGGCGGGGCGGCCCTTGGTGGCCATGTAGTAGATGTGGTCGCAGGCCTGGAGGTAGAGCCAGTCCTGTTTGAGGCGGCGGTCAGAGCAGAGGCGCACGCGCTCGGCCACGCTGTAGAGCTTGTTGATGGCCTCGTTCTGGAGCTGGTTGCCGAACCAAGCCGAGACGTCGGCGTTCTCGTCGGCGTCGCTGATGGGGTGGTTGATGCTGAGCACGTCCACAGCCTTGAGTTTCTTGATGGCCTCGGTGGGAGTGCAGAATTCCACGCCACGCTCCTCGGCCATGCGGGGCAGAGCCTCGAGGAACTTGAATATGCCTGTCTCGGCGGGATGCGAGCCGCCGAAGGTGTCGAGGTTCATACACAGGTTGATGATCTGCTCATCGGCGGGAGTGGAAGCGATCCAGTCCATGTACTTGTCGGCGGTCAGTGGGTACTGGTCCCATGACTGGTCTGAGAAGCGGCGTGCGATGTCGTCGCTGAGCTTGGCGTTGCGCAGGAGCACCTTGAGCTTGGGTGCGGAAGCGGCAGAGTAAACGTAGTCAGGCGATTTCCAGCCCAGGATGTGCTTTGCGCCCTCTGTGATGACGCCCTTGTAGCCCATGGCCAGAATCTGGGGCGCTATTTCGTCGCAGTAGATGAGCTCGGTGTTGCGGAGCACCTTGGGGTCTACGCCGATGAGGGTGTTGAGCTTGTTGGAGTGCAGGCGCACCTGCTCGGCGAACTCCTCGGGGTCGGTGAGCGAAGCCAGGGAGTAGGCATAGGGCATGGCCACGAACTCGCACTTGCCGGTGTCGGCGAGCTTTTTGAGCAGGTCAATCATCTCGGGGACATACTGTTCGAACTGCTCGATGGCAACGCCTGAGATGGCGATTGAGCAGCGGAACTTGCCCTTGGTGTCCTCGATCATCTTGAGGAGGGTCTTGGCGGCGGGGATGTATGAGCGCTCTGCCAGGCGGGTCACGATGTCGTCGTTGAGGAAGTCATCGTAGTAATAGTGGTCGTTACCGATGTCGAAGAAACGGTAGCGTTTGAGGCGCATCGGCTGGTGTATCTCGAAGTTGAAGCTTACGGCTTTCATTTTTGTATGCTGTTTAAAAGATGGTTTTTAAGGAAATGATGTTAGCTGCGGATGTGGGCTGCGCCGGGGTCAACGGTTGGCGAGCACATTCTTATATATGTCGATAACCTTCCGGCCGGCCTTGTCCCAGGTGATCTGCGCCACTTCGTCGAGGCCGTCCTGGCGGAGCTGGTTGTACATTGCCGGGTAGGTTATGATTGAGTTGATGGCGTCGGCCATAGCGTCGATGTCCCAGTAGTCGGTCTTGATTACGTTGTCAAGGATTTCGGCGCAGCCTGACTGCTTGGAGATGATCGAGGGCACGCCCATCTGCATGGCCTCGAGGGGCGAAATGCCGAAAGGCTCTGACACAGAAGGCATCACATACACATCCGAAGCCTTGAGCATCTCGTATACCTGCTTGCCCTTCTGGAATCCGGGGAAGTGGAAACGGTCGGCTATGCCGCGCTCGGCGGCGAGGGTGATCATCTTGTCCATCATGTCGCCGCTGCCGGCCATCACGAAGCGCACGTTGTGGTTGTTCTTGAGCACCTTTACAGCGGCCTCCACAAAGTATTCGGGGCCTTTCTGCATGGTGATACGGCCCAGGAATGTCACCACCTTGTCCTTTGACTTGTTGACCTGCACGTTGAGGAGGTCCTGGCTGAGGGGCACCACGGCGTTGTGGACGGTGGTTACCTTGGCGGGGTCTATGCCGTATTTCTCCACCACGGTGTTGCGGGTGAGGTTCGACACGGTGATGATGTGGTCGGCGTGGAGGAAACCGTCGCGCTCTATGCCGAACACGGTGGGGTTCACATTGCCGCGCGAGCGGTCGTAGTCAGTGGCGTGCACATGCACCACCAGGGGCTTGCCGGTCACCTGCTTGGCGTGGATGCCGGCGGGATATGTGAGCCAGTCATGGCTGTGGATGATGTCGAAGTCGACGGTGCGTGCCACCACGCCTGCCATTATCGAGTAGTTGTTGATTTCTTCGAGGAGATTGTCGGGATAGCGGCCTGAGAACTCTATGCAGCCCAGGTCGTTGAGGCGCATATAATTGAAGTCGGCGTAGATGTGGTCGCGGAGACGGAAGTAGAGGTCGGGATCCATGACCTTGCCTATGCGCTGCTCCACATAGTCGCGGTTCACATCGCGCCAGGCCACAGGCACCTGCGATGCACCGATGATGTTGGCGAATGAGCGGTCCTCGTCGCCCCAGGGCTTGGGGATGACGAATGTGATGTCCATGTCGCCGCACTCATGCATGCCACGGGTCAGTCCGTAGCTGGCAGTGCCGAGTCCGCCAAGGATGTGTGGAGGGAACTCCCATCCGAACATTAATGCTTTCATGAGATTCGTTGAAAAAATGTGTGTATTTGGTTACTGAAAGACCTTGGCGGTCAGATTACATGTTGAGTTTCTTGAGGGTGCGGAGCGTGGCGAGCACGTTGGCCACGTTGGTGGCGTGCGAGATGGCGCCGCGGCCGGTGAAGGGCGGGTTGGCATCGTAGAGCTGCGAGAGTGAACCGATGCAGCCGGTGCTCATGTCGTCCTCGAAGCCGATGAGCATGCGGTCAATGTAGTTGACGCCGCTCATGCCGAAAACGCGCAGGTAAGCCTCGGCGTAGAAGCCTATGAGCCAGGGGCGTGCCGGGCCGTTGTGCAGGGCCTCCTCGCGCTCTGTGGGCGAGCCAAGATAGAAGGGGCGGTAGCCGTAGCTCTTGGGCGAGAGGGTGCGCAGGCCCTTGGGAGTGAGGAGCTCGCGGGTCACCACGTCGAGCACGCCCTTGCGCTGGCGGCGGTCAAGGGGCGAATAGTCGAGGCCGATGGCCACGGCCATGTTGGGGCGCACGGAGGGGTCGGCATAGTTGCCGTCAACGTAGTCGTAGAGGTAGCCGTAACCGTTGAGGAACATGTCAACGAACGCAGGCTTCACAGCCTCGGCGGCCTCGGTCCAGCGTGCCACGTCGGCCTGGGCGTCGGCATCGTCGGCAAGAAGCTTGGTGCCGAGCACCAGTGCGTTGTACCACAGTGCGTTGAATTCCACCAGGAAGCCTGAACGAGGCACCACGGGGTGGCCGTTGAGCTGTGAGTTCATCCAGCTCACGGGCGACAATGCGCCGTTGGTGCTGAGCAGTTTGGTCTTGGCGTCGACGAACAGGTTGGGGTGCTGGCCGTCGAGAATGTAGTTGAGGATGGCGCGGATGTCGTCGCCGTAGAGGTCGCGGGCGGCTTCGGTGCCGACATTCTTGGCATACTGCTGTATGGCCCACACGGCCCACAGAGGGATGTCGGGCAGGTCTATGCCTTCGATGCGCTCATCCTTGGCGCCGGTGCCCATGTATGTGCGCAGGGCGCGGAGGGCGGTGCGCATCACAGCCTCGTAGTCGGCCTTGTGGTCGATGGCGAGTGTGAGGCCGGGGACCGCCATGAAGGTGTTGCGTGCCAGCACCACTCCCCATGGATAGCCTGAGAGGATATACATGTTCTCGCCGTCACGCAGATAGAACTGCTTGGCCGAGTTCTTGAGGCAGTTGAAGAAGGATGAACGGGGTGTGCGCGATGCTATCTCCTTTTCGTACATCTTGCTGAGCGAGCGTGTTTTGACGGGGCTTACGCCGGCCGAGAAGATGATGGATTCGCCTTTTTTGATGGGCACCTGGAAGTAGCCGGGCACCCAGAGGTCCTCGGTGTAGGGCACGCCGCGCTCCAGATCCTTGACATATTCTATATCGTTGTACCAGTTGGGCTCGTCCACCCATTCGGCTTTGCGCGACAGCTGCATGTAGAGCGTGGGGAAGCCCTCGTAGAGGCAAGTGCCTACGCCGTTCTCCACTGGTACGATCTCGCGGTTGATGGCGTCGTTGGCCATGCACAGGGCGTTGCTCTCGCGGAAGGCCAGGAAGGGACGGAACTGGAGAGTGGTGGCTGAGTGGGCTTCGACCAGGGTGTAGCGGATGAGCAGGCGGTTCTCGTTGGAAATGAATATCTTCTCCTTGGTGAGGATCACGCCGCCCACGCGGTAAGTGACCTTGGGCACGTTGGTGCAGTCGAACTCGCGGATATACTTGTGGCCGTTGGGGCTGTAGACAGCTCCTTTATAGCGGTGTATGCCCAGGTTGAAGGGCGCGCCGTGCTGAATGACAGTCTCGTCGAGCGAGGATAGCAGCACGTGGGGTTTGTTGCCCATCTCCTTTATGGGAATCACGAGCAGACCGTGCTGCTTGCGCGTGTTGCAGCCCACCAGGGAGGTGCAGTGGTAAGCACCTGCCTGGTTGGTGCGCAGCATCTCCTTGGGGAGCGACTGATCGAGGTTGATCAGCTGGCTTTTGTCAAATTTTAGATAACTCATATCGAATTATGGGGTTAGTGTTGATTGTCAAAAAAAATGTTCTTCATCAGACAGGCGTGGTCATGGGCGCCTGAAAGTGCGAAAAATGCTTGTAGGAACAAAAATCATGTTAGACAACTATGTTTTGTAGCACAATTTTGGGCTTTTGTCTGATTGTTGGTCAATTTTCCACAAAACTAACATTTTTTTCCAAGGTAGGCAAATTTTTTTCACATCCGAAGCCGGCAAAGACAAGAAAGGCGCCGACCGCGACAAAGGCCGTTCGGCACCATGAGGAAATTAAGTATGCAGGGTGTGTATGTCAGGGGCGCGAAACGGAGTCGAGGCGGCAGAAGGGCCTTGCGGGCAGAACGATGGCCCCGCGCCAGTTGCGTCCTCGCACCGTTAGGCGGGTGAAGCCGACGGTATCGGACACAGCGGGTCCAAATGGCGGAAGCATGGTGTAATGCGCTATGACAGTGTCGGATGCGGAATCGGTGCTGATCACAAAGTAATGCTGCCGGGCATAGGCGTGGATGGTGTCGCAGGCGGCATAGCCGGGCGCCATGTACTCGGGCCACACATGGAGGGTTTTCAGCTCGGGATTGCGCTTGCGGATAAGTTTCTGCAACGAATGGTGGGTGTCGTTGTTGAACGGACCGATAATCTCCTCATAATAGCGGAACTCGCGCAGGAACATGTTGTCAGAGGCAAGGGTGCGATCGCCACGGACTGCCTTCTCGTTTTTGAGTATATGCTGATTTTCAATGGCTTGAAACTGACTGCGCACACGCGATGCTGCGCAACACTGCACGCACACGAGCAATGCGGCGGCAACTGTGAGCAGCGCCACGCCCCATGCACCGAACCTATGCCGCGGAAGGATGCGCAGCATCACCACCAGGGCGGCAAGCTCTACGCCGAAAAGCTGGCGGTTGCTGTAAACGCCGATCAGCAGGTTAAAAGCCAGCATCACCGCCATGACTATGATCCACAGGCTGTTGCTGTGCCACAGGCGGCGCCATGTCAGCCCGTGGCGCTTCTTCATCCACAGCGCCACAACGAGCATGAGCCACAGGGCCGGCAGCGCGAAGAAGGCATATATCAGACTCTGCTCCACCCCGACGTGCATGGCCGAGGCTCGTCCCAATGTGCCGGGCGACAGGCAGATGGCCAGTGTTCCAAGCCAGTAGGATGCGGCCATCCACCATTGCCGGGGGCGGACGCGCATACGCTGACGCAGGAACTGGACGACCAGCGCTGCCGACACTCCCAGCGACAGGGCTTCCTGACCGTTTCCGGCAACAAGACCGAGCAGGAACAGGGGCGCAACCGTCCAGGCTGAATATGATTTAGGGGATGTGTAGCATCTGATCCACAGCAGGTTGACAGCAAACATCCACACAAATCCTATCTGTGTGGTGGGCATCATCTTTGTGACGAATGTCAGCAACGTCAGAGCCGATGCACACAGCAGCACAAGGGGATGGCGCATGGGGGCACCGACCCCTGCTGTCCGCGCCAAAAGACACACAAACAGACAGTAAACCAGGGCATTGCACAGTGCAAACGCTTCCTGTCCGAGCACGCCGCAGAACAGCTGGACAAGGGCGTGCGCCACAAAGCGGCCGTTCACGTGCCAGTAGTGGTTGCCCTGCGAGGCAAAGAATGCCTCAAAAGAGTCAAGTCGGCCGTGGCTGTCCCAGATGGAGTCGGATATGAAAAAACCGTAGTCCACATCGTCTCCAAGCCACAGCACATAGGCCGACACGGCGGCCACAGTAAAGGCCAGAGCCGTCAGGACAGCCACCGAACACGCCACCTGGAAGCGCCTGCGCTGCATACCGGCCATCGGATTCATCACTCAGTGTAGAAGAGGATTAGACGGCGCAACGCATCGATGCACGCCGGGCAGAAATGGTCTATCTCATTGATACGCATGCGGCACACATCGGCCGGACGGTAAACGCCATGAGTGGAATAGCCGCCACCCTCATACACGCCCACGGGGAATTCGGCCGCACGGTCCGAAGGTGTGGGCACCGGAGTGCCGTCTTTCACCAGGTGTTTCCATTTACCCTGGAAATCAACGAGTGTGGTGATGTTCGGCTCCCAGGGTTCCACGTCGAGGGGATAGGTGTCGTTCATCACGTCGGTCTCGTAGAAATACTCGTCACCGAGACCGCCGAAGCTGTGTCCAATCTCGTGAACCACAACGGGTTCAAACTTTGGATTGCCGGTATTGGTTACCGTGTACTCGTTGTAGATGCCACCGCCGCCATAGGTGTCGGTGTTGGCCAGCACCACGATATGTTCGTAGGGGATTCCGGTCAGGGCGTCGTGCATGGCGAACACATTGGGCACAGTGAGATATCGGTCGCTGTAGAATGTGGAGAAATGCGACGAGAAGGCGGTGTTGCGCCAGTCGTTCTCGGAGGGGCGGCTCACACCGGTGTCGACCGAGGGAACATCTACGGCCACAAAGTCGAAGCGCTCGCGCAGTTCGCCAAACGGCTCGTGGGCGAAGAGTGCGTCAACGGCACGTCGGGCATAGGCATGGAAGCTGTCCATCTCGTCGGCTCGGAAGCCTTCGGGCAGGAAGGCGAAGCGGATTTTCGGGCCTTGGTAGTTGCCACTGTGTATCATCACGGTGTCGTGACGCGCGGCCGCGGAACGTTGTATCAGAATATCCTCCGGATCAAAGCGGTGGCTGACGGATGCCACACACTCGTGTCGCGGGTTGAGCACATCGAGTGTCACCGTCACCGGGTGGCGCGGCATGGGCATCAGCACCGAGTGCTCAAAGGCGCGGGGCACGGAGTCGCCCAGCGCGAGCCACTCGTTGTAGAGCGACGAGAAGGAGGTGCGGTAAAGCGTGTCGCCGTTTGCCGAAGTCACTGTGAGCCGGTCGTTTCCGGCCAGTGGCAGGCGGTCCAGGTTGTGGCGCCGTCCGGCCCAGCCGTCGGTGGCCACGGTGCGTCTCACGGCTGCCGAAGGGGCGCGCGTGGTGCCGGCCAGCACATAGTCGATGCGGATGGTGGAGTCGGCAAACACGGAATCGAACGGCTCGGCGGCCTGCGACACAACGGCAGCGGCCGCCGTCATAGTGACAGCAGCCGTCAGCCTTAGGAGTTTCAAAATGCGGAGCATCAGTCCTTTGCGTCAACGGGCACCTGGCGCTTGAAGATCTGCTTGAAGCAGATGAGGGTCTCGGTGCGGGCCCATCCCAGCTCCTGGATACGCTGAAGCAGGCTCAGGAGGTGGTCATTGTTGTGGGCAAAGACCTTGGCGAAGATGTCGTACTGGCCGGAGGTGTAGTAGCACTCAACCACCTCGGGGATGGCCTTGAGTTTCTCCACCATTTCGGCATAGAGCGAGGGGTCACGGAGCACAACGCCCACATAGGCGCAGGTTTCGTAGCCGAGGGCCTCGGGATTGAGCAGGCACTCAGAACCGAGGATTACATTGTTGGCGGTGAGACGCTGGATACGCTGGTGCACTGCAGCGCCCGACACTCCACATTCACGCGAAATTTCAAGGTAGGGCTTACGGGCATTGCCGGCAAGCATTGTTAGGATGTTGACGTCTAATTTGTCAAAATTGTGTGGCATATATTTAAAAGAATGTGATATTTTATGATTTTACTTTGATTATCAGCAGATTGGCACAGGCCTTAAAAGCGGGATGCGGAAACATCGGCTGTTCAGGCATCAGAATTTTTATGGCATTACACCGATGAGCATCGTTAGGTTAGGAATGCAAAATTACGAAAAACAATTAGAATATTCACCAAAATAACCTTAAAAAATATCAATTCAACACAATTTAACCCCTCCGCAGCCGTCTCACCGGCGGCAATACGAGCTTTGAGGTCAGACCGTAGCAGACCTCGGCGTTGAAGAGTTGGCAGGTGGCGAGTGTTTCGTCCGACTCTATGCGGTCAATGATGTCGAAGGGCATATTGTCGTCGCCGCCCCACGGCATATAGCTGTGCTTTTCTGAAAGGATGACAGGCGGAGTACCGTCTTTAGACCCTTGCGAAGCAAGAATCTCGCCGTCTTCCTTGAACACGGGCTTGGGCTCGGTGAAAGCCACCGCAGCCCTGTCCTCAAATATCGTTTCGACTGAGTTATAAAGTAAATGCTCCATAATCTTGTGGGTTGTGCCACAAAATTATGGAGCAAATGTGCGGTGCGAAAAGACGCTGCTAATGCTTGATTATGTCATTCAGTTACTCTGATAAAGGTGAGAACCTGTCCATCATCCGGCCATGTCCTTTTCCATGTCATAACCTTTGACGAGAGATTTGTAACTGTGAATCGTTGTGTAACAGACCATGGGTCATCAGTTCCAATTGCTTCAATGGGTGTGATGTCAATCTCGACTATATTGTCGTTATTCATTGGTCCAAAGGTATCCCAGCAATATTCTTGAATAGGCTGTTCGACTGCTTCTCCGTTATTGTCGCTGACAAGATAATAGGTGCTTAGATTACCTTCGGCATAACCATTACCCTTTTCTGTAAAATTATAAATACAAGTATATGCGGGGTTATCACTTGATACTAACTCCCATTTCCCTGTAATAAGGTAAGGATTCAGTTCTTCCTTGTCATCATCACAGCCTGTAAATGAGATAAATATAAGCGTGAATAGAAGTAAAAAAATATAATGTTTCATTAGAATTAGGAGAAAATGATTGATAGTTGTTTCATTCAGTGAAATTCTTAAGGTCGAAGAACATAAGGCGTGTCTCATCGTCCTTGTCTTCTTCTGTGAAAAACTTGAATCCGCATTTTTCATAAAAGGACGTTGCCGAGCGCAAAGCATCTACTGTAAGAAAGCGGCATCCCAATCTCTTTACTTGGGTAAATGTGTACATGATATTGCGTATAATCATGGAGCCAAGACCGCAGCCGGCATAATCTTCATTTACGGCCAGACGGCCAATTTTAACAGCTGGATAATTCTTGCGGCGTTTGTTGTTCGGTATGTTACGGTTTATCTTATTCCATGCCGATTTTTCTTCGGGATTGAAGGAAATCTTGTCAGCCAAAAGGCTGTAATAAGCGACGGTAACATCCTTGTCGGAATCCTCCAAAAGGTATGTCACCGCCATTAACTCAGTTTGATAACGCTTTGCGTCATCAAACAAAAAGCCATTCATATCCTGCTCTGTGCAGCGAAATGGCTTTATTGTAGTGTCTGAGTAGAGTTGATATTGTCTTAGGCTTTTGTAGTTCATTTTACCATTGGAAGTTGCTTATGGACTTCATGAACTCATAAGCCTTACGGGCTTTTTCACGTTCCTCCTTAGACACTGGCTGTGGTTTTGAGATTAAAATCTCAAAACGCTCTGCATCTTTCCCATGTAATTCGGGGGTTTCTTTAATCGGTCGTGCCATGTCTTTGAGTGTTTTGATTTTCAATTACAAAGATACAACAAATTTCTGATATTTTGAGTTTTTCACAGGAAAGCTTCAAGGCCGTTGATGTGAAAAATGCAGACGAGGCGTATTTTTCGGATTTGACTCCCATTCGGTCGTCGAGCTAAAGCTGCCTCGCGTGCCGTCTTCCAGCACTGTATCAGTGCCACCGAAGCCATTGCCGGCAGGCGATTTTTCAACCTCCTCTGAAAATTTTTCCAAAAAACATTTGCCTGCCAAAGAAAATTCGTAATTTTGCGCCGCCAAAAGCCAAGCCGGGCCTCAGAACACGGCCCCACACCTCCCGTTTCACGGTTTACATCGCCTGGCTGAATTTTTTGTCCGGACTATTGCGGGAACAACAAAAAATTTCATTAACTTCGCAACACTGATAAACCCCGGGCCGCACTGCGCCCGCGCACCTATTAATCACACAACTGCATACTCAATCATCTACTGACAAATGATATTCAATTTTCGTTTAGTTTCGGACGAAGTGGACCACTTCAAGAGAGAAATCAAAATTGACGCGGACGACACCTTCCTGGATCTCAGAAACGCCATTTGCGATTCTGTTGGATACAGCAAAAACGAGATGTCGTCATTCTTCCTCTGCGACGAAGGCTGGGAGAAGGACAAGGAAATCACGCTCGAGGACATGGGCACCGACTCGGATGTGGACTCGTACATCATGGACGAGTGCATTCTGTCGGACTATCTCGACGACGAGGGCGCGCGTCTGTTATTCACCTTTGACTATCTGAACGACCGCTCGTTCTTCCTTGAGCTCAAGGACATTATCACCGGCCGCAACCTGGATGAGCCCCTCTGCACCCTCTCGCTCGGCAACGCGCCCGCCCAGGAGCTGCCCATCGAGGCTCCCACTGCCAAGGCTCCCGCCAAGGCAAACGCCAAAGCCACTTCAATCGACGACTTCGACGACCCCCTCTACGACGAGGAGGGTTTCAACCCCGACGAATTCGACGAGGAAGGCTTCTCCGAGATGAATCTCGAAGACTGACCCCTGACAAAACGACATAAGCGGTCGCAACCCCCGGCCGCGACACACCGCCCGAGCATGTCCGTAATGCCCGGGCGGTCCTTTTGTTGCCTTCAGGGAATTTTAGTAACTTTGTGGCGCATCACATATTAAACTCCAATCCTCACATGTCCGCACGCAAACTCGCCGTTCTCCTCATGGCCGCCTGCGTCATAGCCGCAGCCGCACAGAGTCCATCCAAGAGCCGCTTCAGAATCATTGCTCCGGAGCGCAGTTACGCCCCGGCCGACCACTCAGCCGACGAATGGCAGAGCCTGGGCGACGCCGTGATGATTGAGGGCATACTTCTGCCCATATACGGCGTGAACGAGACGCAACGACTCAGCGTGCGCGTGGACAGTTGCACCACCACCCCGGGCCTGTACAGAGTGGAGGCTCCTTACAGCGAACTGGACTTGCGCGGGCTGCCGCTCACCTATGCCGACAGCCTGGCCACGCCAATGTACATACAGATGGTGAATGACAGCCTGTTCTACATCGAAGACTTCCACACAGGCCTGACCGACACCGACCAGCTGGATGGCGGCGAGGTGCGTGTGGTGTCGCAGGCTTCGTCGCTGATTGACCTGAACGGCTTGGACAAGGTGCTCCGAAGCGTGCCGGAGTGCCTGGGAGTGCTGGCCAACGGCATATTCAGCTTTCCCACACCGAGCTTCGAGCTAAACGGCAAGACTCTTTACGCCATCAACGTGGCCATCGGCGACACCTCCACGGGATACTACCGAGGCAACATGAACGGGCGGTTCCAACTGCGCCTTCCCGGAGCCGCCGACACCGACGTGGAACTGCGCGGATATTCCAACTGCGTGGACGACTGCGAGTTCTCCTTCGCAATCAACGCCGGAGCGGATGTGGCTCATTTATATATGTCCGATCTGCCGGGCCACGTCGAGGCTTCGGCCGAAAACGCCGCGAGGGTGGCTGCAAGCGGCACCGAAGTTCACCGCTCGCTCACCACATTGACCGTAGGCAAGCCGGCGACATCTTCCGAGCCTTACACAGTGATGATTGCAGGCACCGACAGCGCCGGACGCATCACAGGCTGGGACGCGGCCTATGTCTACACCGTCAACGGCGACGACAGCCAGTGGAAACGCTGGGGCAACGGCCAGTATGATGACGACATAGTGTCGTGCATCTATCCCATACCTGCCGGCTACACTTATATGGTGGAGGTGGAACGCCACCGCACCATCGCCGGCTACTACCGCCTGCTCAATCCCTACCAGCGCTGGGAATACGGCCTGTTCAACGAGCACGACAAGGGCCACGCACATTATATGTATGTGCACGCCGAGGATCCGGACCGCGTGTGGCTCGAGGAATCGCCCATAGGCGTGGACATGGGCGACGGAGTGATAGTCGCCCACTCCTACGCAGGCTGGATGATGGCCAACGGCTCCACGGCCGACGAGGTTACAAAAGCCGGAATGTGGGGCCGTGTGCGCGACGGCTATGTCACCTTCCCCGCCGGCGCCCTGCTGGCACGCACACTGAAAAAGAATCCGCTCACTTACAGTCCCGTCAACCTCTATGAGGAGTTCCGCCTCAAGCTGCCCGTTCTGGGTGCCGACCACGTCCTGGCAGAGCCGGACAGCGCCGAGGCGGTGACCTACGATCTGCTGGGCCGACGCGTGGAGCCGACAGAACGCGGGATGTACATCGAGCGCCGCGGCGGCAGCAGCCGGGTGGTGCGCCGATGAAAAAAAACACAGGGAGAAAGCACGCTGAAAGCACGTTGAAAGTGAATAATCCTCAACAATTCAAAAAAAATTTATTGATATTTCGGTGGAAATTGCCTAACTTTGCGGAATAGATGTGGCCTTTCTAATGCCAAAACCGGACTAAAGAAGCCCTAACTGTGCAATAATTAGTAATTTAGATATGTTACCATTAAACATTTTCGGAATCACGAACAATGCCCTGCTTGCCGTTACAGCGGCCCTGACAGGCGCAGCGCTCGTATTCCTTGCGATGTGGATCGCCGGGCTGCTGAGCCCAAGGTCGTTCAACCCTCAGAAATGCGAACCCTACGAGTGTGGCATACCTACCCGCGGCAAATCCATGTCGCAGTTCCGCGTAGGTTACTACCTGTTCGCCATTCTGTTCCTCATGTTCGACGTTGAAACCGTCTTCCTGTTCCCCTGGGCCGTGCGTCTGCAAGAGCTCGGTGCCGACGGTCTCATCAGCGTGGCAATATTCTTCAGTATCTTAGTATTAGGCCTGGTTTACGCCTGGCGGAAAGGAGCTCTGGAATGGAAGTAAGCGTAAAATCTATGTCCCACGAGGACTTCAAGGACAACCAATACATCGAGCAGCTGGTGAAAGAGCTGCAGGAGAGCGGCACCAACGTGGTGGTGGGCACCATGGACAAGCTGATCAACTGGGGCCGTTCCAACTCCATCTGGCCCCTGACTTTCGCCACGAGCTGCTGCGGCATTGAGTTCGTATCGCTCGGCGCCGCCCGTTTCGACATGGCCCGCTTCGGCTGGGAAGTGGCGCGTTCGTCGCCCCGTCAGGCCGACTTCATGATGGTGGCAGGCACCATCGTGCACCGCATGGTGCCCGTGTTCCGTCGCCTCTACGACCAGCTCGCCGAGCCCAAGTATGTGATTGCCTGCGGCAGCTGCGCCATCAGCGGCGGCCCCTTCCGCAAGAGCTACCACGTGGCCAAGGGCATCGAGGACATCGTGCCCGTCGACGTGTTTGTGCCCGGATGCCCCCCGCGTCCCGAAGCTATGATCTACGGCATCCTCCAGCTGTCGCGCAAAATGAAGGTTGAGAAGTTCTTCGGCGGCGTGAACCGCAAGGAGAGCCAGAAAAAATTCTTCGAAGAGCACCCCGAGTGCGCCGACTGACATCAGCACCCTCCCCACACACCTCCATTCATCACTCAATCTCAGCACACAAAACAAGAATCTATCCATCATGGCAGATTTGCAAAAAATAATTGCCGACAAGTTTCCCCAGGCCGCTTTCGACGCCGCCGACGGCAAACTGACTGTCAGCATCCCCGACGCCCAGTGGCACGCGCTGGCCGAGTTCCTGCGCAACCTTCCCCAGACCCCCATGGACTACCTGGTTACCATCGTGGGTATGGACTGGAAAACATCGCTGGGCTGCATTTATGAGCTCATGTCTTCGGCCGACCCCACGGCTCAGGTGCTTGCCGTCCGTGTGGAGACCACCGACCGCGACAAGCCCATGCTCCACTCTGTGGCCGACATCTGGAAGATAGCATGCATCTTCGAGCGCGAGGTCTATGACTTCTTCGGAATCATTTTCATCGGCAACCCCGACATGCGCCGTCTCTTCCTCAACATCGACTGGGTGGGATATCCCCTGCGCAAGGACTACGACGAAAACCCCGACATCAACCCCGTCTCCATCAAGAGCGAGCGCCAGTCCGACACCACCGACGTGTGGGAGGAGCAGCCCGACGGAACCGTGGTCAAGAAGGAAGTGGAGATATTCCACCCCGAGGACTTCGTTGTCAACATCGGCCCGCAGCACCCCGCCACACACGGCGTGCTCCGTTTCCGCACCTGCGTGGACGGCGAGGAAATCAAGAAGATCGACGTGTATATGGGCTATATACACCGCGGCATCGAGAAACTTTGCGAAAATCTGACATATCCCCAGACCCTCCACTTCATGGACCGTCTGGACTACTTCTCGGCCCACAACTACCACCACGGCCTCTGCCTGGCCATCGAGAAGGCCGCCGGCATCCAGATCAGCCGTCGCGCCGAGGTGATCCGCGTGATGATGGACGAGCTCAGCCGCATAGCCTCGCACTGCCTGTTCGCCGGCACCTACTGCATGGACCTCGGCGCCACCACCATGCTGTTCTACACACTGCGCGTCCGCGAGCAGATTCTCGACATCATGGAGAAAACCTGCGGCGCCCGCATGACATTCAACTATGACTGCATTGGCGGCGTGATGCAGGACCTGCATCCCGACTTTGTGAAGGACGTTCACGCCCTGCTCGACGTGCTCCCCGCCAACATCAAGGAATACAACAAGCTCTTCACCGGCAACGTCATCACCAAGAGCCGTCTGGAGGGTGTGGGCACACTCAGCCGCGAGGACGCCATCTCCTACGCCGTCACCGGCCCGAGCGGCCGCGCCTCGAACTGGGCTTGCGACATCCGCAAATGGAAACCTTACAGCATCTACAACGAGCTGGAGTTCGACGAAGTGCTCGCCACCGAAGGCGACGCCATGGCTCGCTTCAAAGTGCGCCTGGCCGAAATCGAGCAGAGCGCGCGCATCCTGGAGCAGCTCGTGGACAACATCCCCGAAGGCGAATACTGCGTGAAGGTGCCCAAGATGCTCAAACTGCCCCAGGGCTCGTGGTTCCAGCTGGTTGAAGGCTGCCGCGGTGCTTTCGGCGTTTACATCGAAAGCGACGGCTCCAACAAGCCCTACCGCCTGAAGCTCGCCACCCCCTGCATAGCGCAGGCCGCCGTGGTGGACCACATCACCCGTGGCTTCAAGATTGCCGACCTCATCACCATTGGCGGTTCGATGGACTACATCGTGCCCGACATGGACCGCTGATCGCCCGGCAGGAACACAGCCTCGGAAGGCAATACCCTCCAAGAGTGAAATCACCATTCATAGACAAAAAATAGAAAACCAATCAAAATAGCGATATGCAAGATCTATCAGTCATCTCCGACTGGATTCACAACTTCCTGCTGGTAACATGCGGACTGCCCCAGTGGCTCACCGTCACCTGCGAGTGCCTGCTCATTGGCGTGGTACTGCTGCTCGCCTACGCTCTGCTGGCGCTGTTCTACATCCTGTACGAGCGCAAAATCTGCGCATACTTCCAGTGCCGCCTCGGCCCGAACCGCGTAGGCCCCTGGGGTCTGATGCAGAGCATGGCCGACGCCCTCAAGATGCTCATCAAGGAGCTCATCCACCTGAAGAACATCGACCGTTTCCTCTTCGCCCTTGCTCCCTACCTGGTGATCATCGCATCGGTTCTTGCCTTCGCAGTGCTGCCCTGGGGCAACGGCCTTCAGATCATTGACTTCAACATCGGCATCTTCTTCCTGATTGCCGTTTCGTCGATAGGCGTTCTCGGCATCCTGCTTGCCGGCTGGTCGTCGAACAACAAGTTCACCCTCATCGGCGCCCTCCGTTCGGGCAGCCAGATGGTCAGCTACGAGCTGTCAGTGGGCCTGTCGGTTCTGACCATGGTCTGCCTGGCAGGCTCCATGTCGGTCACTGACATCGTCAACGAGCAGAAGGACCTCTGGTTCATCTTCTCGGGCCACATCGCATCGCTCATCGCATTCGTCATCTATATGATTGCCGGCACCGCCGAAACCAACCGCGGCCCGTTCGACCTTCCCGAGGCCGAGAGCGAGCTGACAGCAGGCTACCACACTGAGTACTCGGGTATCCACTTCGGTTTCTTCTACCTGGCCGAATACCTCAACCTCTTCATCGTGTCGGGCGTGGCCTCGCTCCTCTTCTTCGGCGGCTGGATGCCCCTGCACATTCCCGGTTGGGAAGCCTTCAACCAGATCATGGACTACATTCCCTCGCTCATCTGGTTCCTGGGCAAGTGCTTCGTGCTGAGCTTCGTCATCATCTGGTTCAAGTGGACATTCCCCCGCCTGCGTATCGACCAGATGCTGCGCCTGGAGTGGAAGTATCTGCTTCCCTTCAACCTCTTCAACCTGGCACTGATGGCATGCATCATTGTGTTCGGCTGGAAAATCTGACCCACACACCCCATAGACTAAACACCCCCAAACTCCTTATACCATAAAGATGAGCCAAATATTCGGTAAAATATCGCAAGTTATCGGCCCGGTGGTCGACGTTGTCTTCGAAGGCGGCGTGGAGGTCATCCCTCCCATCTACACGGCCCTTAAAATCGACCGCGAGGACGGCACCGAGCTGATTCTTGAGGTGGAGCAGCACATCGGCGAAGACACCGTGCGCTGCGTGGCAATGGAAAGCACCGACGGTCTGCAGCGCGGCATGCGCGTGGACTCGCTGGAGCGCCCCATAGCCGTGCCCACCGGCGACCAGATCAAGGGACGCCTCCTCAACGTCATCGGCAACGCCATTGACAACTTGCCTCAGCTGGACCGCGAAAACCTGCGCGCCATCCACCAGCCCGCGCCTGAATTCGAAGACCTGACCATAGGAACTGAGATCCTCTCGACGGGCATCAAGGTCATCGACCTGCTTGAGCCCTACTCCAAGGGCGGCAAAATCGGCCTCTTCGGTGGCGCCGGCGTGGGCAAGACAGTGCTCATCATGGAGCTTATCAACAATATTGCCAAGGGCCATGACGGTTTCTCAGTGTTCACCGGCGTGGGCGAGCGTACCCGCGAGGGTAACGACCTGCTGCGCGAGATGATCGAGAGCGGCGTCATGAAGTACGGCGACAAATTCAAGGAAGGCATGGAACGCGGCGAGTGGAACCTCGGCGACGTTGACATGTCGCAGCTGCAGGACTCGCAGGCCACCCTGGTGTTCGGCCAGATGAATGAGCCGCCAGGCGCACGTCTGCGCGTGGCTCTCTCGGGTCTGACCGTTGCCGAGCAGTTCCGCGACCAGGGCGC
>JAXJRL010000043.1:0-61506 GCA_036310635.1 Muribaculaceae bacterium
GAAGAACAACCCCGTGCTCATAGGCGAGCCCGGTGTGGGCAAGAGTGCCATCGTGGAAGGCCTGGCGCTGCGCATCGTGCGCCGCAAGGTGAGCCGTGTGCTGTACGACAAGCGCGTGGTGTCGCTCGACATGGGCAGTCTGGTGGCCGGCACCAAGTACCGCGGCGAGTTTGAGGAACGCGTCAAGTCCATCCTCAACGAGCTCACCAAGAACCATGACATCATCCTCTTCATCGACGAGATCCACACCATTGTCGGCGCCGGCAACCCCCAGGGCTCAATGGACGCCGCAAACATGCTCAAACCTGCGCTCGCACGCGGCGAACTGCAGTGCATCGGCGCCACCACCCTCGACGAATACCGCAAGAACATCGAGAAAGACAGCGCTCTGGAGCGCCGCTTCCAGAAGGTGATGGTGGAGCCCACATCGGCCGATGAAACCCTCGCCATCCTACAGAACATCAAGGACAAATACGAGGAGCATCACAACGTTACCTACACCGACGAGGCCCTCAAAGCCTGCGTGAGCCTCACCGACCGCTACATCTCCGACCGCAACTTCCCCGACAAGGCCATCGACGCCCTTGACGAGGCCGGATCGCGCGTGCACATTGTCAACGTGAAGATGCCCGACGAAATCATGAACCTGGAGAACGAGCTCGCCGACGCCAATGCCAAAAAACTTGAAGCCGCCCAGGCCCAGAACTTTGAGAAAGCCGCCGCATGGCGCGACCGTGCCCACGAAATAGACACCCGTCTGGCCGAAGCCCGCCGCACCTGGCAGGAGTCTCTGACCGAGCACCGCGAGGTGGTGGACGAGGACAAGGTAGCCGAAGTGGTGGCAATGATGACCGGTGTGCCCGTGCAGCGCATAGCGCAGGCCGAAGGCCGACGCCTGCTGGAAATGGCTCCAGCCATCAAGCGCAGCATCATCGGCCAGGACACGGCCATCAACAAGGTGGTACGCGCCATACAGCGCAACCGCATCGGCCTCAAGGACCCCAACAAGCCCATCGGCACCTTCCTGTTCCTCGGTCCTACCGGCGTGGGCAAGACCCACCTGGCCAAGAAGCTGGCGGAATACCTGTTCGACTCGGCCGACTCGCTCATCCGCATAGACATGAGCGAATACATGGAGAAGTTCACTGTGTCACGCCTCGTAGGAGCGCCCCCGGGATATGTGGGCTATGAGGAAGGCGGACAGCTCACCGAGCGGGTGCGCCGCCACCCCTACTCCATCGTGCTGCTCGACGAAATAGAGAAAGCGCATCCCGATGTGTTCAACCTGCTCCTGCAGGTGATGGACGAGGGCCGTCTCACCGACTCGCTGGGACGTCGCATCGACTTCAAGAACACCATCATCATCATGACATCCAACATAGGCGTGCGCCAGCTGCGCGACTTCGGAACAGGCGTGGGCTTCAACACCGCCGCCGACCGCGACGCCGAGAACTCCAATGCCAATGCCGTGATTCAGAAGGCGCTCAACAAGTCGTTCTCGCCCGAATTCCTTAACCGTATCGACGACATCATCATGTTCGAATCGCTCAGCAAAGAGTCCATCTTCAGCATCATCGATGTGGAGCTGGCCGGCTTCTACAAGCGCGTGGCCTCGCTGGGCTACAAGCTCACACTCACCGAAGCCGCCAAGGACTTCGTGGCCGAGAAGGGCTACGATGCCAAGTACGGTGCCCGTCCGCTCAAGCGCGCCATCCAGAAGTATCTGGAGGACGAGCTCGCCGAGCTCATCATCACCGCCATGGCAGTTCCCGGCACCGACATCGTGCTCGACTACGACGCTACGGCCGGCAAGATAGTGAGCCGCGTGGAGCAGGAAGTTGCCGACACGGTAGCTGATGACGGGAAGGCCCAGTCATGACACATGTTATAGATTTTTAACTTTAAATGCCACAATTCTGTTGTGGCATTTTTTTTGCAGGTTGTTATAGTGTCAGGGAACGCATAGGCGCTCCCCCCCGACATCAACACAAAGTAAATTCACATAACCAGAGCGGACAGCGCGGCACAGGCCATGTCCGTCTACAAACATAACACACTAACGAACCATGCAAAAAGGAACTATCGGAGTAACTACCGAGAACATCTTTCCGGTAATAAAAAAATTTCTCTACAGCGACCACGAAATCTTTCTCCGCGAGCTGGTAAGCAACGCCGTCGACGCCACACAGAAACTGCGCACCCTCGCCTCGTTCGGCGAGTTCAAGGGCGAAGTGGGCAGCGTAGATGTCTCTGTCAAGATTGACAAAGAGGCCGGCACACTCACCGTCTCCGACCGCGGCATAGGCATGACAGCCGAGGACCTGGACAAATACATCAACCAGATTGCCTTCAGCGGCGCCGAGGAATTTCTGAACAAATACAAGGACGACGCAAACACCATCATCGGCCACTTCGGTCTGGGTTTCTACTCGGCCTTCATGGTGTCAAAGAAGGTGGAAATACACTCCCTCTCGTACAAAGACGGCGCCAAAGGCGTGCAGTGGGTGTGCGACGGTTCGCCCGAATACGAGATGGCTGAATGCGACAAGGCCGACCGCGGCACTGACATAATCCTGTACATCGACGATGACAGCAAGGAATTCCTCGAGAACCTGCGCATCGAGACCCTGCTCAAGAAATACTGCCGCTTCCTGCCCGTGCCCGTTGTGTTCGACGGCAAGACCGTTAACGACACCGAGCCCATGTGGACCAAGAAACCGGCCGAACTCAAAGACGAAGACTATCTTAAGTTCTACCGCGAGCTTTATCCCGGCCAGGACGACCCCCTGTTCTGGATACACCTCAACGTGGACTATCCCTTCACCCTCACCGGCATACTGTTCTTCCCGAAACTGCACTCCAACATCGAGGTGCAGAAAAACCGCATACAGCTATACTGCAACCAGGTGTTCGTCACCGACTCTGTTGAAGGCGTGGTGCCTGAGTTCATGATGCTGATGCAGGGTGTGCTCGACTCGCCCGACATCCCCCTGAACGTGTCGCGCAGCTATCTGCAGAGCGACACAGCAGTGAAGAAAATCTCAACCTACATCACCCGCAAGGTGGCCGGCCGCCTCGAAGAGCTCTTCAATGCCGACCGCAAGGACTTCGAGCAGAAGTGGAACGACATCAAGATCTTCATTGAGTACGGTATGCTCACCGACGAGAAGTTCTGCGACCTCTCGCTCAAATACACCCTGCTCCAGGACACCGACGGAAAGTTCTTCATCCTTGAAGAATACAAGAATCTCGTCAGCCCCAATCAGACTGACAAAGACGGCGAACTCATCTACCTCTACGCCACCGACAAGACCGCACAGTATTCCTACATCAACGCCGCCAAGGACAAGGGCTACGACGTTCTGCTGATGGACAGCCAGTTCGACAGCCACTTCATAGGCCTTCTTGAGCGCAAACAGGAGAAGACACGCTTTGTGCGTGTGGACTCAGACGTGGTCGACAATCTCATCCGCAAGGACGAGAAACGCGGCGTGGACCTTGACGAAATTGAAATGTCAATCCTCACCACAGCCTTCAGCTCTCAGATTCCCGTCATCGACAAGGCCAATTTCCTGGTCACCTTCGAGGCCATGGGCGAGAACGCCAAGCCCGTTGTGGTCACCCAGAACGAGTACATGCGACGCATGAAAGAGATGGCCGCCCTGCAGCCCGGCATGAATTTCTATGCCGAACTGCCAGACAGTCTCAATCTGGTGGTCAACACCGAGAGCACGATAGTGAAGGACATTACCGTCAAGGCCAAGGACGAACTGTCGGAGAAAGTGGCTCCCCTCATGGAAGAAGAGAGCGACAGCAACCGCATCATCTCTGAAATCCGCGCCAAAGCCAAGGACGGCCAGCTCGAGGCCGAGGACCAGCAGAAGGTCAACGACATGGAGAAGAAGGTTGAAGAGTCGCGCAGGAAGCAGAAGGAAATTGTTTCCGCCTACGCCAAGACCCAGCCTCAGATCAGCCAGCTCATCGACCTGGCTCTCCTCGCCAACGGACTCCTCCGCGGTGCCGACCTCTCCAACTTCATCGACCGCTCGTTCGCGCTGATGAAGGATTAAGAATCAAACCGTAAAATATCGGGCTTTTTCCGATGCAAGATAGAAACCGGCGACTGTGGCTGACGGCCACAGGGCGCCGTTTTCTGTTACTGCCACATCGATATTTCCGGGATTAAGAACGCGCGCCAGAGTGTGCATCTGCATCTGGTCAGGCAGGGAGGGATAGCCCACGGCGGGACGTATTCCGCGATAGCGCTGGCTAAGCACCTGGGCCGTTAACAAATCCTCGCCCGCGGCATATCCCCAAAGGGATGCATCTGTGCGCACCCTGCGGTGCACGCACTCCGATGCGGCCTCGGCAAGACGGTCGGCAACAGACTGCAGCAGGAGCTGACGATACGGGTCGCCCGAATCCTTGGCTGCATCAATAGCGTCGCGTATGCCTTGGCCTACGGTCACCATGAAAACACCCACATGGTCGCCACATCCACAACCGGCAACATAGTCGCACAGCGACAGACCGTCGCCGCCACGCTGACGCGGAGTGGGAAGCACCACGTCTGTTCCATCCACATCCATCACTATCGACGAACCGGTGCTGTGTGCCGGATAGAATGCCACCTGGGCGTTTATGGCGCAACCGTCGGCAGCCAGTTCGTCGAGCACCGTCTCCGCCTCGGCCTTGATTTTGCGGCCCTCGGGAGAGTCGGCAGGCACTTTCCATAGGTTGAAGAAATAGGTCCAGTTGATGTATTCACGCACCTCAGCCACAGGCATCGGCTGAAGAACTTTTTGTCCCGTAAACGCGGGGGTTACTTTCTTTGAGGCAGACAGATCCTTAGGTTCTGCGGGTGTCCCTGTGTTTCTCGGTGTTGCAGCGGCCGCTGTATCATCGTCTGCCGCATAAGTGCCATTCAGTATTCGGCTGGCTATCACCGGATTCTGCGACGCATCGTTGACGCGCACCACCGTGCCGCGGTATGCCGGTCTGATTTTCAGACGGGTATGTTCGTCAGAAGTGGCAGCTCCGCCCACCATCAGCGGCGTATCTATGCCCGCACGCGTCAGAGCCTCGGCCACTTTCACCATCTCGCCGAGCGAGGGGCTGATCAGTCCGCTGAGGCCGATGAACTGCGGCTTATGCTCTTTAACAGCATCCACAATACGCTGCGCGTCAACCTGCACACCGAGGTCAATCACCTCGAAGTTGTTGCATTTCAACACCAGAGCGGCTATGTTTTTGCCTATGTCGTGCACGTCGCCCTTCACTGTGGCGAGCACAAATTTAGCCTTGGCAGCCGATGCCTCGGCACCGGTTGCGCCCTCAGCCTCGAGATGGGGCTTCAGAATATCCACAGCGCGGTGCATGATCAGTGCGCTCTTCACCACCTGGGGCAAAAACAGACGCCCTTTTTCAAAGAGGGCGCCCACCCTTTCCATGCCTTGCATCAGCGGGCCCTCCACCACAGCCCTGGCGCTGCCATAGTTGCAGAGAGCCTCCTGAATATCGTCGGGCAACTGGCTGTCATCGCCTGCCACAAGTGCATGGGCGATGCGCTCTTCCAACGGTTCGCAACGCCAGTCGGCATCGTTCTGCGCCTGCACCTCGGCCACCTTTCCGCTGTAATTCGCAGCAACGGCCAGCAAACGCTCGTCGGCATCATCACGACGGCAAAGCACCACGTCCTCAAGTCTTTCGAGGAGTTCGGCGGGAATGGAATCGTAAGTGACACGGCTGCCGGGGTCGAGAATGGCCATGTCAAGTCCAGCCTGGATGGCATGATAGAGGAACACCGCGTGCATGGCCTGGCGCACATAGTTGTTGCCGCGGAAGGCAAACGACAGATTGCTCACGCCGCCACTGGTGCGCGCGCCCGGCAGACTGGCCTTTATCCAACGCACCGTCTCGATGAAATCACGACCGTAAGCGCGATGCTCCGGCATACCGGTGCAAATGGTCAGCACATTCGGGTCGAGAATGATGTCGCGCGGATCAAAATCGGCCTTCTCGGTGAGCAGTCGGTATGAGCGTCCGCAAATTTCCTTACGGCGTTCCAGTGTGTCAGCCTGGCCCTGCTCGTCAAAGGCCATCACCACCACCGCGGCGCCATACGCACGAATCATCCGCGCCTGTCGGAGGAACTCCTCCTCGCCGTGTTTCAGCGAAATGGAATTGACCACGGGGCGTCCCGGCGTGTTCTTGAGCGCTTCCTCCATCACACTTTCACTTGATGTGTCAATCATCCAAGGCACGCTCATCACAGCGGCATCGCTGCTGAAATAGCGCAACAGCTTGCGCATCTCAGACACAGTGTCAAGCATGCCGTCGTCCAGGTTAACATCCAGCATCATGGCGCCGTCGGCCACCTGCTTGCGCGCCACGGCCAGGGCGCCGTCATAATCCTGCTCCTTGATCAGAGTCAGGAACTTGCGGCTGCCGGCCACATTGCATCGTTCGCCAACGTTGATGAATCGGGCATTGTCCTCGAAGGCTTCGGCCGAAGCCAGCCACGGCGTGGTTTCCGCTGAAGGCTTATGCAGCCTTGCCTCACCTATTTTTTTGTTGATTTCGGCTATATGTTCAGGCGTTGTGCCGCAACATCCGCCCACCACATTGAGCATACCGTCGCGCAAGAGAGGCTCCATGCGCTCGGCAAAAAGGGCCGGAGTGTCGGCATAGCGGCCTTCGGCATCGGGCAGGCCGGCATTGGGATAGAACAGCACCGGATAAGGCGAAATGTCGGCAAATTCGCGTACGAATCCCTCCAGATGGTGAATTCCCGCCGAGCAGTTGAAACCGACTGCCACAGGACGAACATGGCTGACCAGAGCCAGCACGGCACGCGCGTCATGTCCGCTGAGCATGCGTCCCGAAGTCTCTGATACAGTGATGCTCACCGCCACCGGAGTGTCTGCGCCACACTCGGACAACGCGCGCTCCACACCATGGAGCATGGCCTTGAGATTGAGCGCGTCAAAAGCAGTTTCAAGAAGCAGCATGTCGGTGCCGGCCAGAACGAGAGCCCGAACCTGGCCGTAAGCGGCCGCAGCGAGAGTGTCAAAGTCGACAGCACGAGCCGAGACATCTTCCGACGACGAGGAAAGCGAGGCCGCCAGAGGCGTGGGACCGATGGAACCGGCAACAAAGCGGGGACGCCAGGGAGTCTCGACAGTCATGGCAACGGCCTCGGCTCGGGCAAGCTCCACGCCCAGGCGGTTCAGCTCGGCCACATAAGCGTCTGTGCCGTATTCGGCCTGACTTATAGCATTGGAATTGAAAGTGTTGGTCTCAATGATGTCTGCGCCGGCGCGTAGATAAGCGCGGTGGATGGCCCGGATGTCGTCAGGACGTGTGATGTTGAGAACATCGTTGTTGCCACGGAGAGGACTGGCATGACGCACAAAACGCGAGCCGCGGAACTGCGACTCGCTCAGCCCCAAGGAGGCTATCATCACGCCCATCGAGCCGTCGAGCACCAACACACGTTCGGCTATGGCCCGGCGCAGGGCCTTGTATCGTTCTTTCTGTATCTCGGGGATATTCTTTTCCGTCATTGGCAGTAGGTGAGTGGATTAGTAAACGCGGCGAGCCACCTGCGCCACGCTCTGTGCGGCATGCATGGCATAGAAATGAATGCTGGGCACGCCATGGGCCTTAAGCTCAGCGGCCTGCTGGGCGGCCCATTCCACACCGAGGGCACGCACCTGGTCGTCGGTGGTGCACTTCAGCAGTTCCTTGGCAAGCGCATCAGGGAAATCGATGTGGAAAGTGCGCGGAATCAGCGTGGTCTGACGCAGCGAAGTGAGCGGCTTCAAGCCGGGAACAATGGGCACCATGATGCCGGCGGCGCGGCAGCGGTCCACAAAGTTAAAGAATTTTTCGTTGTCGAAACACATCTGCGTCACAATATAGCCTGCGCCGCAGTCCACCTTTGCCTTCAGCCTCTGGAGATCCACATCCAGATTCATGGCCTCCTCGTGCTTTTCAGGATAACCGGCCACACCGAATGAGAACGGCGGATAGATGGCATCGCCGGTCACGCCGTCGAGCATCTTGCCCTCATTGAAATCCGTCACTTGGCGGGCAAGGCCGTCGGCATGCGTGTGTCCGTCGCTGCTGGTGGTGAACGTGGCGGCATTGCGCTCACGGTCGCCGCGAAGCACCAGCAGGTCAGTGATGCCAAGATAGGAAAGGTCGATTAACTGGTCCTCAATCTCACTGCGACTGTATTCGCCACAGATGAGGTGCGGCACAGGACGAAGTCCGAACTTTTCGCGCAACACAGCCGCAATAGCGACAGTCCCCGGACGCTTGCGGGTGTTCACGGCGCGAAATGTGCCGCCGCCCATGTGTTTGTAGGCCACCTCGTTGCGATGCGTGGTGATGTTAACATAGGCCGGAGCGAACTCCATCAGAGTCTGCACATCGGCGTATGTCTTGGCAATGTTGCCACCGCGCAACGGCGGGAGAATCTCAAACGAGAATGCCGTGGTGTGATTTGAGGCCAGAAAATCGGCTACACTTTCCATATATTTACAATCAATTAATCATTCAGTGCCTATCAGGGAGAGATTTTGCACGTGTCAAACGGCATCGAGGGCGTTGGCCAGATCGGCAATCAAGTCGTCAATATGTTCCAGACCGATGCTGAGGCGCACCGTAGCCTGGCTGATATGGGCCGTTTCCAGTTCCTCGGGGTTCATCTGCGAGTGGGTGGTGCTCGCCGGGTGGATCACCAGACTCTTGGCATCGGCCACATTGGCGAGCAGTGAGAAAATCATCAAATTGTCAATCAGACGCCATGCAGCCTCTTTGCCGCCTTTTACCTCGAAGGTGAATATGCTGCCGCCACCGTTGGGAAAATAGCGCAGATAGCGTTCATGGTCGGGATGATCAGGCAGCGACGGGTGGCTGACATGCGCCACTTTGGGGTGCTTGCTGAGGAAATCGACCACCTTGAGAGCGTTCTCCACATGGCGCTCCACACGCAGCGACAGGGTCTCCAGGCCCTGCAGCAGCAGGAAAGCGTTGAACGGCGAAATGCAGGCGCCTTCGTCGCGAAGCACCACACCCCTGACCCTTGACACAAACGGTGCCTCCGGAGCCAGGTCGGAAAAAATGGCACCGTGATAGTTGGGGTCGGGTTTGCCGAGAGTGGGAAAACGGTCGGCATTCGCCTTGAAATCGAACTTGCCGGCTTCAACCAAAATGCCGCCGAGCGACGAGCCATGACCGCCGATGAACTTGGTGGCGGAATGCACCACCACATCGGCGCCGTGCTCCAACGGACGAATCAGCCGGGGAGTGCCGAACGTGTTGTCAACGATAAACAGCGCGTTGTGACGGTGCGCGGCATCGGCCACGGCCTCCAGATCGGTAACGTCGCTGTTGGGATTGCCGAAAGTCTCGCCGTAGACCACCTTGGTGTTGGGGCGGAACGCGGCCTGGAGGGCCTCCTTGTCGTTGAGATTGACAATGGTGTACTCAATGCCGCGGTGGCTGAGATTGTTTACAATGAGATTGTACGAGCCGCCGTAAAGATTGTCGCCGGCCACAATGTGGTCGCCCGGCTGAAGGACATTCTCCAGGGCGTAGGTTACGGCCGCGGCTCCCGAAGCCACCGCCAGCGCCGCAGTGCCGCCTTCGAGGGCAGCCATGCGCGTTTCCAGCACCTGCTGGGTGGGATTGGTCAGTCGGCCATAGATGTTACCGGGTTCTGACATGTCAAAACGGGCCGCGGCATGCGCGGCATTGTCAAACACATAGGCGGCTGTCTGATATATTGGCACGCAACGAGCTCCGGTGGCGTCGGTCGTTTCCTGGCCGGCATGGAGCTGAAGCGTCTCGAAGTGTAGTTTTCTGCTCATTGTTTGTTCTGTTTTATGGTGCAAAATTAGCAACATCGCACGAACGTAACAACAAAACAGGAATTTTTAGAACATACGATTATATTCAGGCCCTAAAATTTGTCATTCAATCTCACATTCGCTAAATTTGCAGACAAAAACAAAACGCATGGACCAAATAGACATCGACATCCTCAACGCGCTCAAGAAAGACGCGCGCCTATCAGTACGCCAGCTTTCGCAACAGGTACACCGCTCCCCCACCCCCGTGTTTGAACGCCTGAGGCGTCTCGAGACCGAGGGCGTGATCCGAGGCTACACAATAGTTGTGGACGAGGTGAAGGCCGGCCGAGGCTTCACCGTGCTCTGCAACGTGAGCCTTAAGCAGATCAACACCGAAATACACGCACAGTTTGCCGACGCTGTCAACGCCATGCCCGAGGTGGCCGAGTGCTATAACGTTTCCGGATCGTTCGACTATGTGCTGAAAGTGCAGGTCCCTGACATGAAGACCTACCGCCGATTTGTCACCGAGCGGCTCGGACGTCTGGACATGCTCAACTCAGTGCAGAGCGTGTTTGTGATGGAGCAGATAAAATCGGCGCTGTAATGCCCACCCCTTAGAACAGGCGCGCCAGCTGGTAGGTGAGTGTGGCCAGGAGCCATGCCACAGAGGTGTTATACACCGCCGAGAACAGCGAGTAGCGCCACGAGCCTGTCTCCTTGGCAATGGCCACGAGGGTGGCTGTACACGGGCAGAACAGCAGAATGAACACCATGAACGCAAGAGCCGAGGCACGGTCAAAGTCGGGCTTACCTGTAAGGGCATCAGGCTCTGTGAGACGCTTGGAGAGGGATGCGTCAGTCGCTGCCTCGTCGCCGGTATAGAGCACACCGAGTGTGGACACCACAATCTCTTTGGCAGGCAGTCCGGCCAGAGCCGATACTGTAGAGCGCCATGTGAAACCGGCCGGTTCCATCACCGGAGCTATGGCCTTGCCGGCGCGCGCCAGATAGGAGTCGTGGTCGCTGATCTTTGGCGAGTCAGACACTTCCATTGCCTGTTCCACTCCGTTCTCAGCCTGTAAATCGTCGTTGTTGCGCGGGAAATAGTTGAGCGCCCACACTATCACCGATGCAAGGAGAATCAGGCCCGTCATCTTCTTGAGATACTGTTCGCCCTTGTTCCACATGTGGCGCAGCGAGGTCTTAAGTCCCGGCAGACGGTAAGGCGGCAGCTCCATGACGAAAGGAGTGACATCGCGCTTGAACCAGAACTTTCTGAGCATTCGGGCTGTCACCACAGCCACGAGTATGCCGAGCAGATACAATGCCATGATGGTCAGCGCAGAGTGTGCAGAAAAGAACGTGCCCACCAGCAGAACATAGATAGGAACACGCGCCGAACAGCTCATGAAAGAATTGATGAGCACCGTGATGATGCGCGAACTGCGGCTCTCGATGGTGCGCGACGCCATGATGGCAGGCACATTGCAGCCGAAGCCCATCACCATGGGTATGAACGACTTGCCATGCAGACCCAGCTTGTGCATCACCCTGTCCATGATAAACGCCGCTCGAGCCATGTAGCCCGTGTCCTCCATGAAGGATATGCAGAAATAGAGTATCAGGATGTTGGGCAGGAACACAATCACGCCGCCAACGCCGCCTATCACGCCGTCGGCAATCAGGTCCTTGAGCATGCCGTCGGGGAAGGTGGTGCTGACCCATGCGCTCAGCCAGTCCACACCCGCCTGCATCCAGTCCATAGGGTACTGACCGGCGGCAAAAGTGAGCCAGAATGTGAGGAACATCACCACCAGGAACAGCGGGAAACCGATGAACCTGTTGGTCACAAGCCGGTCAATGCGCGCAGTGGTCGATACCTTCTTTTCCTTGCTCACCTCAAGCGTCTCGGCCAGCGCGCCGGCTATGAAACCGTATTTTTCGGCAGCGATTGTCTCGGCCACATCCTGGTCCGACTGCTGCTGAAGTTTGGCCACAAGGCGGTCGCGGTCAGCAATGATTTTTGGTCCGTTGGCAGTGTTCATCACCACCTTCTCCATCTCGAGGTCGCCCTCCAGGAGTTTGATGGCCATGTATCGCGGTGAAATGCTGTGGGCAATGTCGCCGTCCTGCTTCAGCTCGTCCTTGATCACCCTAAGAGCGCTTTCAAAGTCGGGGTCGAGCATTACATGCACATGCTTCACAGTGGTGTGGCGCTCTTCAAAGACGTCGATCACCGTCTGCAGCAGGTGTTTGATGCCTTGGCCTGTTTTAGAAACTGTAGGCACAATGGGAACGCCGATCATGTCGCCAAGCAGATTGTAGTCGAGCTTGGAGCCCTGGCGGAGCATGTCGTCGTACATGTTCAGGGCTATGACCATCGAGCGGTCCATGTCTACCAACTCGGTGGTGAGATACAGATTGCGCTCAAGGTTGGAGGCGTCGACAACGTTGATGATGATGTCGGGCGTTTCCTCGCGGAGATACTTGCGCACATACAGCTCCTCAGGCGAATATGATGCCAGCGAGTACGTGCCGGGCAGGTCCACCACGTTGAGAGTGTATCCGGCGAACTTCATCTGTCCGCTCTTGGCATCGACTGTTACGCCGCTATAGTTGCCCACATGCTCTCGGGCACCGGTCAGATTGTTGAACAGCGATGTCTTGCCGCAGTTGGGGTTGCCGATCAGGGCAATGTTGATGGTGTGACGCGAGCGGCGTTCGCCGGTGGTGTCGCACGCGCCGTTATCATCCTCTTCGGCCACAGCTCCGTGGCCGCTTCCCATTGTCACCGCCTGTGCCTTGCCGTCGCCAGAGGCGTCCATCGGTTCCACTTCCACCAAGTCGGCTTCAGAGCGTCTGAGGCTGACTTCATATCCCATAATGCTGTATTTGATAGGGTCACGAAGGGGCGCGTGGAGAAGTACAGTCACTCGTCGTCCTCGCACAAATCCCATTTCCATGACACGCTTGCGGAATGCTCCGTGTCCGAGTATCTTGGTGATCACGGCCTCCTGGCCGGTTTTGAGTTGTGACAGACGCATAATTTCTGTGTGATGATGTAACGGTAAGTGGGGCGGAAGGTTGACCGCCGTGATTTTCAGAGTTTGTTGGCGCGGGCCATATCCACAGTCTGCTGCTCGGGTATGATGTAGATTTCGGTGCGGCGGTTTGCCTGACGTCCGCCTATCGAAGTGTTGGCGCTGCGCGGCTCTTCAAGGCCCATGCCATAGGGCACTATGTTGAGCTTGGCATTGGGAAAAGCGCGTTCAAAGTACTCGTCGACAGCGTTGGCTCGGTCCTCGGTTAGCTGGTCGGCGTAAGTCTCGCTGCCGGTGTTGTCGGTGTGCGACACAATCAGCACCTTGTAGAGCGCCGGCAGCTTCACAATGGAGTTGAAAGCGCTCAGCACAGTGTGCGCCGAGGGGCTGAGGTCGGTCTCGTTGGGCATGAACAGCTTGTCGTCTGGAACGACCACCACAATCACCTCGCCCTTGCGCATGCGTCGCACCTCCAGGCCGTGCTTCTCGAACACGGCGGCCATGCGGTTCATATGGCGGATGATTGCGGCCGATGCCTTGTTGGGCACAGCCGGTGTGGCCACATTCTCGTCGATGGTCATTTCCGTGGGGTCAGAGGCCGCCTGTTTGGGCGAAGCTCCCATGGCAGCCGGCGCAACCGTAATGGCAATGGCGGCTAAAGTGGGTATGAGCAGACGTGTTAACTTTTTCATTGTTGGGAGAGAAAAGTAGTTTAAAGTAGAGAACAATTAAAATCGGGCAGAGGTTTGTCAGTCAAGGAGCGAAGCTTCATAGTCGAGCTCGGCGGCAACAAGCGCGGGCACATCCTCGGCAGCGATCTTGGCGCCGCGGTCCTTGCGCAGCATCTTCACCACGTGGGCGGTCAGCACCTCGGCGTCGGGGTCAGGCTCGTCGCAGTCCATGCTGAGGAAACCGTGGTCCTCGTAGTAGTCCCAAATGATGTCCACAATGTTGAGCAGCTCGTCGGCGTCGTACTTGGTGGGGGCCACCGCTTCGGCCATCTTGGCTACAGCCTGGTTTTCGTCAAATTCCTTTTCCATAACTTAGAGATTAATCAGATAAGGCCCGTGGGCAGATTCATGGTGAGCACCTGTTTTTCCGGGTCGACATCGGTGATGAGCGGCTCGGCCGCAGGCACATGCACCTGGCGTCCGTCCGGTGTGTCAACCAGGAAGAGAACATTCTCCGTGGCGTCGTCTATGTCGCTTATGGTGCCAACAGTGGTGCCGTCGGTGTCGACAATGGTGTAGCCTACCAGGTCGTCGAGCGTGAGATAGTCGTCATACTGATGGTCGCCCTCGGGCATGTCATCGTTGAAGGCAAACACTTCCATGCCGCCGAACTGCTCGGCCTGCTCCTGCGAGTCCACATCGTCGAAGGCCACAAGGCAGCCTTCGGCGCCGCGAGGCCGGCACGAACGGATGAAGAAAGGCACGGGAATGCCGTCCATGAAGAACACCACCCGCTGCAGGTCGCACAGGTCGGCGCGGTCGGGGTCGTAAAGCGAAACCGACACCTCGCCGTTCACGCCATGCGTCTTCAGCACCTTGCCTACGGCTGTCAGCTCTTTGGTGTCAATCATTTTTTCTTTTTCTTTTTGCCGGAAACCGGAGCCACGATGGAGTACTCGAACAGGGGCGTGGTCTGCGAGTCGATGCGTATGCGGCCCTTGCTCATCTCGTAGAAATCGTGGTATACGCGTTCATCGGGATCGTCGTCGGGGTTGAGCACCAGCAGGTCCTTCTTCATCTGGTTGGCGAGCATGCGCACCAACTGGTCGCGGTCAGCCGAGGGCTCCATGTCGCTGACAATGTCGATCATGCGCTCGATGTTGCCGCCGTAGCTGCGACGCTTCACGCCGCTCATGTCGTAGTCCAGAGGTTCGGGCTTGGGTTCAATCTCCTCGCGCTTGATAACCTCATAGGGCCAGTCGATGTCGAGTGCGAAGCCGCTCATAATGTTCAGATGGTCCCAGAACTTAACCTCATACTCGTCGTCGTTCTTCGACTGCGGGAAGAGGATGGACATGGCCTTGACAATGGCATAGGCGCAGCGTGTGCGCTCGTCGCGGTCCTCGATGGTCATGCAGTGGTCCACCATCTGCTGAATGTTGCGGCCATATTCGGGGAGGACGAGCTGGCGCAGGTGGGTGTTGTATGTAAGCATTCTTGATGTTTTCGTTGAGGGTTTATAAACCGACAACGCCACCCCTTCCCCCAGTGTTCATCGGGGCGCATGGGGTGGCTGTAGTCGTTGGGCGGTGAGGGCCGATTACATGTTCATGCCGCCGTCCACCTGGAACACCTGTCCGGTGACGTAGCTTGACATGTCCGAAGCCAGGAAAGTGGCGACGTTGGCGATGTCCTCCACCTTGCCTCCGCGGCGCAGGGGAATCTTCTTGATCCACTCCTCGCGGATGTTGTCGGGGAGAGCGGCTGTCATGGCAGTCTCGATGAAGCCGGGAGCGATGGCGTTGGCGCGGATGCCGCGGCTGCCCACCTCCTGGGCGATCGACTTGGCCAGTGCGATAAGGCCTGCCTTGGAAGCTGCATAGTTGGCCTGGCCGGCATTGCCGTGCACGCCTACAACAGAGGCCATGTTGATGATGGAGCCGCCGCGCTGACGCATCATGATGGGCAGAACGGCGTGTATGAAGTTGAACGCGCTCTTCAGGTTCACGGCGATCACAGCGTCCCACTGCTGCTCGGTCATGCGCAGCATAAGGCCGTCCTTGGTGATACCGGCGTTGTTGACCAGGATGTCGATGCGGCCGAAATCCTTGTGCACCTCGGCTACCACCTTCTCGGTCTCTTCGAAGTTGGCGGCGTTTGAAGCGTAACCTTTGCACTTTACGCCGAGAGCCTCAATCTCAGCCTCGGTCTGTTTGCCGTTTTCGTCGATAACCAGGTCGGTGAAAGCGATGTTGGCGCCTTCCTGGGCGAAACGCAGTGCAAGTGCCTTGCCGATGCCGCGGGCAGCTCCGGTGATCAGAGCGGTTTTTCCTTCGAGTAATTTCATGTCTGTGGTTTTTATGTTATGTTTAATATTTGTTCTTCTTAATATATATGTGCGTTTGCGGTTGCAAAGTTAGCCATTTTGCCGCTTATGTGCAAATTCCGTCAGGAGGTCAGTCAATGAAGCGCTTTGTGAGGTCGCCATAGGCGTCGATGCGGCGGTCGCGCAGGAAGGGCCACCAGCGGCGCACGTGCTCGCTGCGCTGCATGTCCACGTCCACCACCTGCATGGCCTCCTCATGGTCGGGAGCCTGATAGAGGAACTCGCCCTGCGGGCCGGCCACGAAGCTCGAGCCCCAGAACTGTATGCCGCCGGTGAGGCCCGAGGGGTCCGTCTCATGGCCTACACGGTTCACGCTCACAACAGGGATGCCGTTGGCCACGGCGTGTGCGCGCTGGATTGTGACCCAGGCGTCGCGCTGACGCTGCTGCTCGTCGGGATGGTCTGAGCTCTCCCAGCCCACTGCCGTGGGATAGATAAGGATTTCGGCGCCGGCAAGCGCCATCAGGCGTGCGGCCTCAGGGTACCACTGGTCCCAGCACACCAGCACGCCCAGGCGTCCGAGCGAGGTGTCGATGGGTCGGAAACCTATGTCGCCGGGGGTGAAATAGAACTTCTCGTAGTATGCGGGGTCGTCAGGTATGTGCATCTTGCGGTATCGGCCGGCCATGGAACCATCGGTGTCGAACACCACGGCGGTGTTGTGGTACAGACCGGGAGCGCGACGCTCGAACAGCGAAGTGACCAACACTATTCCGTGCTTTTTGGCTATCGCGGAATAGAACTCGGTTTCAGGGCCGGGGATGCTCACCGCCAGCGAACACATCTCCACGTGCTCTGTCTGGCAGAAATAGAGCGAGTCATGAAGTTCCTGGAGCACAACCAGCTGTGCGCCGTCGGCTGCGAGTGTCGCAATCTTGTCGGCGAGGCGCTTACGGTTGTCCGAAATATTCTCTACGTTATGCTGCTGTATGATTCCTACTTTCATAGCTTTGTCTCAATGTTATCAGAAGTTGATGGAGTGCAACTGCATGGTGGCGCAGTGCAGGGATCCGTGCTGGCGGATGAGTGCTCGGCAATCCACGGGCACCACCTCGTGCTCGGGGAACACCGACTGAATGATCTGGCACGCCAGATGGTCGTTCTTCGGGTGGTTGTAGGTGGGCACCAGTATTCCACCATTGATTATCAGAAAATTGGCATAAGTGGCCGGCAGACGGTTTCCGTCCTCGTCGTAAGCGGCAGCGGCCATGGGCAGTTCCACGAGGCTGTACGGCCGGCCTTCAGCCGAGCGCAGAGCGCGCAGGTCATGCTTCATATTGGTCAGGTCGTCATAGTGCGGGTCGGCCGGATTCTGGCAGCCCACGTACAGCACCACATTGTTTGGTGCCAGACGGGCCAGTGTGTCCACATGGCCATCCGTGTCGTCACCCTCGAGGGCGCCGTGTTCAAGCCACAGCACCTTCTTGGCACCGAGCACACTCTTGAGCCTTGCCGAAATCTCGCGACGCGTCATGCCGCCGTTGCGGTTGGGCGAAAGCAGACAATCGCGCGTCACCAGCAGTGTGCCTTGTCCGTCGCTCTCAACCGAGCCGCCCTCCAGCACAAACCCCAGGCAGTTGCGGTAAGTGCCGGGCAACAGGCCGTTGAACACCAGACGGCGGTTCACCAGATTGTCGCGGTCGGCGGCGAATTTCAGTCCCCAGCCGTTGAAGCAGAAATCGTTGAGCGTAGGGTTGCCGTCGGCGTCGAGAGTGGTCAGAGGGCCGTAATCGCGTGTCCAGGTGTCGTTGGTGGGTGCGTCCACCACGGCCACGCGCTTCATGTCGCAGCCGAGGCGCAGCAGGCGGTCGCTGACATAGTCGGAATGCGGAGTCACCACCACCAGCTTGGCAAAGCGCAGTATGGCCAGCGCCAGGTTGTCGTATGTGGATTCTATGTCTTCAAGCATGTATGCCCAGTCAGTGTCGCGGTGCGGCCATGCTATCATCACAGCGTCCTGAGGCTCCCATTCGGCCGGCAGACGGTGTCCCGGAGTGTCTGTTACCTGTGTTTCTGTCATTTATGTTTTTAGTCTGTGTGTTATTTGGTTCTATGGTCAGCCGGGCTTATGCCGCTCATTCCATGTTGTCGAAATCGTTGAGCGACTCCCAGACCGACTCGCGGTCAGATAAGTATTCGTCGGCAAAATCGCGGAAGCCGTGGCGCGGGCTGTGTCCGTTTTCGTCGCACCATGTGCGGTAGGATTCTTTCAACTGCGGATCTTCGTCCAGCATGTGGCGGAACTCCGAGTTCGCCAGGTCTATGCTCCGGTGTGTTTCAAGCAGTGAGACGAAGTATTGCGTAATGTCGGAATAATTGTCCATTGTGTGCTTCTGATGGCAATAGATGAATTGCTGTCCTGATTATGGAAAGGTATAGGACTTGATTTGGTAATAAACTGATGCCAAAGCTACAATTTAAATTTCTATTCTCGCCGCTTTAATACGTTATAAATAGTTAAAGCACTGCAAACAATGTAAGTGTCCCGTGTGTTTCTATTGCATAACAGCTAACAAAACACATTATGAAACTATCACACATCCTCCGTACAGCCGTTGCGGCCCTGGCCGTGGGCCTGCTCTCATCATGCAGTCCTTACACACTGGTCAACAGCGAGACATACAACGGCGCCGACCTGTCAGCCTTCCGCACATTCCGCATAGTTACGCCCACCGACGGCAACCAGCTTCCGCCCACAATGACCATGGTGTCATACTACAACATTGCGGCCGCAATCCGCGAGCAGATGGACATCCGAGGCTACACCGAGGACCCCAGCTCGCCCCTGCTCATCAACATCGGCCTCACCGTCCACAAGGAGATATCTACCGAACCAATGTTCCCCTACGGTTATCCCGGTCCTGACGGTCCGTGGCCTTACTGGGGCCCGTACTATGGCGGCTACAGCCCCTGGTTCATGTACCCGCGCGGATATTATTGGCCCGGATACTACTCGAACGCACAGGTCATCACCGGCATCTATGACGAAGGCGTGCTCACGATGGACTTCATCGACGTGCCGCAGAAACTTCCGCTCTACTCTGCCTCGGTTGGAACCGTGATGGACGGCAGCGGACAGTTCCGCAACCTGAAGGGAATTCAGGAGGCCGTGCAGACTCTGTTCTCCAAATTCCCCGTGCCTGTCCTGCCTCAGTACAGGAAAAAATAAGCAGATTCTCTTTTTGCCATAAAAATCAGACAGCGGTCCGGCTTGGCTATCACAGCCTCCGGACCGCTGTCGGCGTGTTTTCTTCACTCAAAGTAAGATTAAGGCAAAAGGTGCTTTTATACTATACTTATTATACTGTATGCTGTTATTGCAGATTCAACGCTCGGTACGTGGCACTCAGGCCTCGGACTGCCGGGCGTAACGTGCCGACGCGCGCTCTATGTTCGACACTATCATGGAATAGACTATGGTCTGCATCGGCGACAGACCTTCCGCTCCGTCGCCGCCCATCACAAGGCGGTTCATTATGGCCGACGAGATGGTGTTGCGGTCGGCGGGATTGAGCTGTCGGAGGATACGGAGAGTGTCGGCGTTGAAAACTACTGATGTGTTCATGACTGTATTTTTCGGTTAAATGATGAATGAATTATATGCGGTTCTCATTGATGACACAAAGTTAGCCGCCAATATGAACCAAAGCGTTTCCCACTTAGGTTAATGTGTGTTAATAATACGATTTGCCCACAGCGCAACTCGCCCCGGACTGCCAAGGGATTACTTAGCTGTCCGGGGCGAGAATATTCGGTTGTCTGAGCGTTTATGGGTTATAACGGTTCAGCGTGATGAGTGTCTGGCGCAGACGATAGTCGGCTGCAAGCAGATTCTGTTGGGCCTCGTCGTAGTAGTTTATCTCGCGCAAATAATCAATCACATTGATTTCGCCGCCTTTGAGGGCCATCATCAGTAGCTGTGGGTAGGATGAGTCGAGGGTCACCTCCGAGAGTTCGCGCAGACGCGCACTGCGCTGGCGTGCCACGTCGTATAGACGGTTGGTGCGGAGGTCAGTCACCGCATACGCGCCAGCGGCATCAAGCGCGGCGGCCTGATACTGCAACTTGGCAGCGGCAACATTGCGGCGGCCGCGGAACAGGTCAATGCCTATTGACACCGTCAGGCCGTTGAAATGGGTGTTGTCCTCGTAAGCGTGAGTATAACCCAACGAAAATCCCGGGAGCCGCGAAAGTTTGGCGACCTCAGCGTCGGCCACGGCAGCCTCGGCCTGAAGGGCCGGGAGGATGGCGTCGGGATTGTTGTCGGCATTGTAACGGCGATACACGTCGGCCTCGAGCAGGGGCTCGGCTATGTATTCGCCGTAGTCCACACGCGGCATCTCCGCATTGCCGGCCAGGGCGTCAACGGCATTGAGCGCATCGGCCAGGTCATGCTCGGCATCGGCCACTGCCACACGGGCATTGAACTGCTCCAGACGGCTTTTCTTCACATCGAGGATGGTGAGCTGCCCCAGGCGATGGCCCTCCTCCACATAGGCGGCAAGCGAATCTATGTTGCGGCACACCGACCGGGTGAGCTCCAGCTTCTTGGTGGCATAGACGGCATCGGCCATGCGCTGCTTCACGTCGTAGGCCAGATTGCGGCGTTCGGCCTCCACGCCGTAGCGGTATGCGCGGGCATGAGCGGCGGCGGCACGACGGCGGGCGCCATAAGCTCCGGGCCAGTCGAACGACTGCGACACGCCGGCACTCCAGCGCCGGTTGCCGTCCGGTCCCCAAAGGTGCTCAAATTCGGCCTCAGTCTCGCCAAGGCCGGTAGCATCGTCGGCAGCGCTGAGGCTGTCGGCCTTGGCGCGGAGATCGGCGGCACGCATTGCGGGACTGTTGCGGAGTATGTAGTCAAGAGCCTCTGACTGGCTCATGGCTGTTTCCCGGGCCTCGGCCGACACGGCGGCGGCTACTGCACAGGCCAGGGTAAATATCTGTATCTTACGCTTTTTCATTGTTTTCTTTCTTCTTATTCATAAGATAGTAAATAGCGGGCACCACAAAGATGTTGAGCGCTGTGGCCGAGAGAAGTCCGCCGAGGATGACAACAGCCAGAGGCGACTGGATCTCGTTGCCGGGAGCGTTGCCGTTCACAGCCAGGGGAATCATGGCGAGCGCCGAAGTCAGGGCAGTCATCATGATGGGCAGCAAACGGTCCGAAGAGCCGTGCATGATTCGCGGCAGCAGGGCCTCGCCTTCGGCTTTAAGTGCATTGTAACGGCTGATAAGGAGCATGCCGTTGCGGGTGGTGATGCCTATCAGCGATATGAATCCGATGATGGCGGGGATGTTCAGCTCAGAGCCGGTGATGACGAGAATCAGCACACCGCCAATCATGGCCAGGGGCATGTTAACAAGGATGAGCAGACTCTGGCTCAGATCGTGGAACTCGTGATAGAGGAGCATGAAAATCACCAGCAGGGCGCCGAGAGTGGCCCAGGCGAGGGTGCGTGAGGCGCTGGCCTCGCTCTCGAACTGGCCGCCGTACTCCACATAGTAGTTCTCCGGCATGGGCACCTTGGCATTGATCACATCACGGATTTCGTTTACGGCACCGCGCAAGTCGCGACCGTCCACATTGGCGCTCACCACCAGGCGGCGCTTCACGTTCTCACGGTTGATGGTGTTGGGGCCGGTTGACGACTCCACCTCCGCAAGCTGCGACAGGGGTATCTTGCCGTCGCGTGTATCAACGAGCAGGTTGGCGACAGCGTCGAGAGTGCTGCGCGAACCGGGTTCGAGCACCACAGTGACATCGTAGGGCAGACCGTCCTCATAGACCTGCGACACCTGCGAGCCCTGCATGGCAGTCTCGATGGTGGCACGCAGGGCGCCGGGGGTGACGCCGTACTGGGCCATGAGTTCACGACGGGGTTTGATGGCAATCTCGGGGCGCTCAATCTGCTGCTCGATGTTGACGTCAACCACTCCGTCTATACCACTGATGGCGCCCTTGATCTGCGAGCCCATGGCGAACAAGCGGTTCAGGTCGTCGCCGAAGAGCTTGATGGCGATCTGGGCCTCGGTTCCGGAGAGCATGGCGTCGATGCGGTGGCTGATGGGCTGGCCTATCTCCACGTTGGTGCCGGGGAGTTTGGCGAGTTTTTCGCGAATCTCACGGGCAACCTCGCCGCGAGTGCGACCGTTGAGCTTGTAGGGGGCCTCAATCTCGGAGACGTTGGCGCCGAACGAGTGTTCGTCGAGCTCGGCACGACCGGTCTTTCGTGCGGTGGTAATCACTTCGGGGCTTTCCAGGATAAGTTTCTCAGCCTGGCGGCCTATGCGGTCGCTCTCCTCGAGCGCGATGCCGGGCAGGGTGGAGACATTGATGGTGAACGAACCCTCGTTGAATCCGGGCAGGAATCCGCGGCCGAGCGTGAAGGCCAGGCCGAGGCTGACCAGGAACAGCACGCCTACAACCACCAGCAGGGGCTTGGGACGATTGATCACACTGCCAAGGGCGCGCTCGTAGCCGCGACGCATGGCGCGGGTCACACGCGGCTCGGCCTTGTCTTCCTTGTCGTCACCCTTCTTTCCGCCGAGGATGAAGCTGCAGAGCACCGGAGTGAGTGTCAGCGCCACGATGGTGGAGGCAATAAGCGCCACGATGAACGAAATGCCCAGAGGTTTGAGCATTCGACCCTCGATGCCGCTCAGGAAAAACAGGGGCACAAAGCTGGCGATGATGATGAGCGAGGAGTTGAAGATGGGCATTCGCACCTCGGCCGAAGCATGGAAAATGACGTCGAGCTTGCTCTTGCGCCTGTCCTGCGGCAACGCCTTGTTCTCGCGCAGGCGTTTGTACACATTCTCCACGTCGACAATGGCATCGTCCACCAGCGAGCCGATGGCAATGGCAATACCGCCGAGACTCATAGTGTTGAGTGTCAAGCCCATGAAGTGGAGCACTATCACAGTCAGGATGATGGAAAGCGGCAGCGCCACGATGGAGATGGCAGTGGTGCGCACATTCATCATGAAGAAGAACAGCACGATGATGACAAACAGCGCACCTTCGAGCAGAGTTTCCTGCAGGTTGCTGATGGAGTTGTCAATGAAGTCGCTCTGCGAGAATATATCGGTGCTGATGTGGATGTCCTTTGGCAGGGTGGTCTGTATGTCGGAAATGTCCTTGAGGATGCTCTTGGTGAGGTCGATGGTGCCGACACCGGGTTGCTTTGTCACTGTAACGATCACAGCGGGCTCGCCCTTGACGGAGCCGACACCCAGGCGCGGCTGTTCCCCGGCAATGGCCACGGTTGCGACATCGGCCACGGTCACTATGCCGTTGTCGTCGCTGCGGATCACAGTCAGGGCCAGGTCCTCCACCTTGCGGGTGTTAATCTCGCCCTTGACTATGTACTCGTTGCCGTAGTCGTATACCACGCCGCCGGCAGCATTCTCATTCATTCCCTGTGTGGCCTGGAGCACTTCTTCCATGGTGACACCGAACTGCTGCATACGCTCGGGCGAGAGCTGTATCTGGTACTGGCGCACGTCGCCACCGAGCACCGACACCTGGCTTACGCCGCCCAGTGCCAGCAGGCGCGGAGCAATGGTGCGGTCGGCGATGGTGCGCAGGTCGAGCATGCTGGTAGAGTCGGATGTGAGGCCGATTATCATTATCTCGCCGAGGATGGACGACTGCGGACCCATGGTGGGCTGCTTTACGCCCGGCGGCAGTTTGTCGGCCACTCCTGACAGGCGCTCGTTCACAATCTGGCGGGCGGTGTACACGTCCATGTCCCAGTCAAACTCAATCCAGACGGTGCTGAAACCGGTGCTCGACTGCGAGCGCACTCGGCGCACGCCCGTTGAGCCGTTGACAGCCGTCTCCAGCGGATAGGTCACTAATTTCTCCACCTCCTCAGGCGCCATGCCGGGGGCTTCGGTCATCACCACCACGGTGGGCGCGTTCAGGTCGGGGAATATGTCTATTTCACTCCTTACCAGCACAATGGTGCCGAACACCAGCACCAGACCGGTCAATATCAGCACGGTCAGCCGGTTGTGGAGCGAGAAGTTGATTATCTTGTTTAGCATTGTGTCTTAATGTTTTAGCTGATCAATGGCTATGGCTGTGGCCTTCGGGAACAACGCCCGACGACTCTGCCAGGCGCACGGTGGTCATGCCTTTCACCACCACATTGTCGCCAGCCTTCAGGCCGCTGAGAATCTCCACGTCCACACCGTCGTTGGCGCCAAGCGTGACAGGCACCTTCTGATAGCATTCCTCATCGAGCTGGGTGTACACAAAGTAGTTGCCCTGCTGTTCAGAGACGGCGGCGAGGGGCACCACGATGGCCTGGGCCTTGGCCGCTCCCTGAAGATACACCTCCACGGGCATGCCGGGCATGAATGCGCCGTCATTGTTGAATGTGAAGTAGACGGGGATATAGCCCGGACGCGCGCTGGATGCGCCGGTACCGGCCACCTTGTGGCCGCCCAGCGAAGCGATGTCAACTGCAGCGCCTCCGTAGGGGGCACGGATTTTGGCGCCGTTAATCTCGGCGGCGCGGTTGTAGTATTTCTGGGGAAGGTCGGCGCGCACGGTCAGCTGTTTCGTGGCCGAGATGGTGGCGATGGGAGTGCCCGCCTCCACGAACTGTCCGGTCTTCACATCGAGGGTGGTTATGACACCGGCTCGGGGCGCGGAAACACGGCCAGAAGCGGCGGCGGGGCTGTAAGCGGCCTTGGCCTGGTTGTAAGCGGCGACGGCAGCATTGTACTGGGCGGTGCTCACTATGCCGTGCTCATGCAGAGGCTTCACGCGGTCCAGTTCCTTCTTGGCGGCCTGGAGGGCTACGCGAGCTGCGGCATTGGGGTCGCCGCCGCTCATGGCGCTCGACTTGACGGTGGCGATGAGGCGTCCCTGTGCCACCTGGCTGCCCTCTGTTATTCCGCTGGCAAATGTCACGATGCCCGAGGTGGGAGCGGTGGCCACGGAAGCGCCGTCAGTGCTCTCCATTATTCGGCCTGACACTTTGATCACGTTGCTGAATTCGGTGGGAGCAACCTTTCGGGTGGCCACGCCCATCTGCTTTGCCACAGCGGGTTCCACCACTATCTCCTTGCCACCGGCACCGGTGTGCTCTTCTTTTTCGCCTTCATGGTCATGTCCCTCGTGCTCGTGGTCATGTTCTTCACCTTCGTGCTCGTGGCCGCCATGTTCGTGATGGTGGTGAGCCAGTTCGTCTTTCGCATTAGAGTTGCACGACGTCATCACCGGGCACATCATGCCCAGGTATGCGGAGCAAATCAGCAACGGCAGTATGTTTCTTTTCATCAAGATTATAGGGTTAGGGGACCATGTGCGAGTTGGCCTGTGAAGCCGTCTCGCGAAGGTCCGCGTTATTAGTTGGTTTGAAAATGATGATGCAAATTTAGCAACTTTTTTCGTACACTATTACAATAATGTGTCATTTTATTTGTAATTTTGCAATATCTACATGGCAGCGGCCGCAGCACACGTGCACCAGCAGAGCACGGTTACGCTTTTCACGGCAGCCTGCAAGTTACACTGACACAATGACTCTAATCAGATATAAAGACGTTGAGATACACCGCAAGGAATATGTGGTGATTCGTAACGCATCCTTCGAGATAGGCGAGGGCGAGCTGGTCTATATGGTCGGCAAAGTGGGCAGCGGCAAGAGTTCGCTGTTCAAGACCATGTATGCCGACGTGCCTGTTGTCTCCGGCGAGGCACAGGTGCTTGACTACGACCTGACACGCATCAAGCGCCGCCAGGTGCCGCAGCTGCGAAGGCGTCTGGGCATCGTATTCCAGGATTTTCAGCTGCTCATGGACCGCAGTGTGGAGGACAATCTCGACTTCGTGTTGCGCGCCACCGGCATGAATGTGCGCTCCGACAGGCAGGATCGCATAGCCGAAGTGCTCCACAAGGTGGGCATGGCCAACAAGAGCTACAAGATGCCGCACGAGCTGTCGGGCGGCGAGCAGCAGCGCATAGTCATAGCCCGCGCCCTGCTCAATAATCCGGAAATCATCCTCGCCGACGAGCCCACCGGCAACCTCGACCCCGAAACCGGCGAACAGATTTTCTACCTGCTCAACAGTCTTGCCACCGGCGGCACATCGGTGCTCGTTGCCACCCACAACCACTCGCTCATCGACCGCTATCCGGGCCGCGTGCTGGTGTTTGAGGACCACCGCATTTCCGAACTGCCCTGAGTTAATGCACCTAAACACAGCCAAGCCCTCACTAACCTCATCATGAGCCACAACAGCACCGCACTCTTCATTGCCCGCCGCATCAGCTTCGGCGGCAGGAACCGTGTGGCCGCGGTGATAGCCGTGGTGGGTGTGGCATGCGCCATGGCGGTGATGCTCATCACCCTGTCGGTGGCCGGAGGGTTCAAAGACGCCATCCGCACCAAGCTTGCCGGATTCACGCCCGACATATCCATCCAGCCTGCCTACGACTATGCCCTGGGAATGCAGGAGCAATACATGGAGGTCACCCCTGAGCTCCTAAGCGCGGCACGCTCCACCGTGCCCGGAGCCCGGATCTCCGCCGCCATGCGCCAACCCGCCATACTCAAAACCGCCGACGACTTCTCGGCCGTGGTTCTCACCGGTTTCAACGCCGACCACGACTTCAGCTTCGAGCGCTCAAACATCACCGACGGCGTGTGGCCCGACTACATCGGCAAGCCCGCCGAGACCGAGAAGGACATAGTGATTTCCGAACCCGTGGCCATGCGCCTGGGGCTTAAGGTTGGCGACCGCATCACTGCCTGCTTCTTCGTGAACGACAACATCAAGGCGCGCCGCCTGGATGTGCGCGGCATCTTTGCCTCCAACTTCGGCGATTTCGACCGCTCGGTGGCTTATGCCTCAATGCCGATGCTCCGCGAGCTGTGCGGCCTTGATTCGGCCGGCGCCACGGCCATAGAGCTCCGCGGAGTGCCCGAGGAGATGGTTCAGCTGTCGGCCAGCAACCTGCAGAAGCGCCTGATTGACGACGCCGAGAAATCAGACAAGGGACAGGTGCCCGTGGTTGACAACATAACCCGCAGCGGCGGCATGTACCTAAACTGGCTGCAGCTGCTCGACACCAATGTGGTGGTCATATTCGTGCTTATGTGCTGCGTGGCGGCGTTCACCATTGTGTCCTCGCTGTTCATCCTCATCCTCAACAATGTCCCTACTATCGGCGTGCTCCGGGCATTGGGAGCCTCCAAGCCGACGGTGCGCAGTGTGTTCGTATGCCTGGCCATGCGGCTCGTGGGCTCGGGCATGATTATTGGCAACATTTTTGCTATCACCTTAATATGGGTGCAGATGACCTACCGCATCTTTCCGCTGGACCCCGACATGTACTATCTGTCGCACGTGCCCATGCAGCTGTGGTGGCCTGGTATTGTGGCTGTTAATATCGCCGCAGCCATTCTTGCCTGGCTCATCCTCATCCTCCCGGCGCGCCTGGCCTCCAGTGTCAGTCCGTCGCAAAGCATGCGCTATGAATAGCGCCAACGAAGCGCCGCGCATAATCTTTTTTGCCGGTTAGAGTGTTTTAACATTAGAATTTCACACATATTCATACATTTCATCATACATGACTGAAAACAAGGAATTTCTTGAAAATCTCCAGAAAACGATTATAGACGGAATCCAGGACCGCAAGGGCCGATCAGTAACCGTGGTTGACATGTCGGACATCGAAGCTGCAGCCACTTCAACATTCATCATCGCCGAGGGCACTTCGCCCATGCATGTCAGCGCCGTGGCCGACTCTGTGCGCGACTATGTGCTGGAGCATGCCGACGTTAAGCCGTTCAACTATGACGGCTACACCAACTCGGAGTGGATTGTAATCGACTACGGCTCGATTCTGGTACATATCTTCGTTCCCGACGCACGCCAGCGCTACAACCTGGAAGAGCTCTGGAGCGACGCCGTGATCACCAACGTCCCCGACCTGGACTGACTTTTCCTTTGTGGGAGTCTCTCTCCCCTACTCCTTCACCCACTAACCCCACCCCTACACGATGCCACTTCCAATAATGCCTAACGGCAAAAAGAACAATAAAAACAAAAATAAAAAAACCATGCCCGGAGTGGGCATGTCCATATTCTGGATATATGCCATAATTCTGCTTTTCCTTGCCGGCATGTTCTATCTTGACAAGAACGGCGTGGAAAAGGAGGTCCCGTTTTCCGAATTTGAGAAATTAGTGCAGACCGGCGGTGTGGAGAGCATCGTTGTGGAAAAATCGACAGGCGAGGCTCAGGCCATCCTTGATGATTCGCTCGCAACCAAGGTTTTCCACGCCAGCCAGTACAATCCGAAAGAGAACACCGAAGCCCGCGTGGTGACCAACATTCCCAGCTCTGACAAGATCGACGGCAAAATCGACGCATGGAGACAGCAGGGCGTGTTCAAGGGCGAAGTGAAATATGAGAACGGCAGCCAGTGGACCAGCATTCTCTTCACCTTCGGTCCGGTGGTCCTGCTGGTGCTTCTCTGGGTATTCATGTTCCGACGCATGTCGGGCGGAGCCGGCGGCGGTGGCAACTCCGTGTTCAACGTAGGCAAGTCCAAAGCCCAGATTTTCGACAAGGACAACTCGCAGAAGGTCACCTTCGACGACGTGGCCGGTCTCTCCGAGGCCAAAACCGAGATTGAGGAAATCGTGGAGTTTCTCCGCAATCCGCAGCGCTACACCGACCTGGGAGGCAAAATTCCCAAGGGCGCACTGCTCGTAGGCCCTCCCGGCACAGGTAAAACCCTACTGGCCAAGGCTGTGGCCGGTGAGGCCGATGTGCCGTTCTTCTCCATGAGCGGCTCCGACTTCGTTGAGATGTTCGTGGGCGTGGGCGCCTCGCGTGTCCGCGACCTCTTCCGCCAGGCCAAGGAGAAGGCCCCCTGCATTGTGTTCATCGACGAAATCGACGCCGTGGGCCGTGCCCGCGGCCGCAACGCCAACATGGGCTCGAACGACGAGCGCGAGAACACTCTCAACCAGCTCCTCACCGAGATGGACGGTTTCGGCTCGAACAGCGGCGTGATCTGCCTTGCCGCCACCAACCGCGTGGACATACTGGACAAGGCACTCCTCCGTGCCGGCCGATTCGACCGTCAGATTTATGTGGACCTCCCCGACATCAACGACCGCGTGGCCATCTTCGGAGTGCACCTGCGCAAAATCAAGAAGTCTCCCGACCTCGACGTTGATCTGCTTGCACGCCAGACAGCAGGATTCTCAGGCGCCGACATCGCCAATGTCTGCAACGAGGCAGCCCTCATCGCCGCCCGCAACAACAAGACATGCGTGTCAGTTGAGGATTTCAACGCCGCCATCGACCGAATCATCGGCGGCCTGGAAAAGAAAAGCAAGATTACCACCGCCGAGGAGAAGCGCGGCATATCGGTCCACGAGGCCGGCCACGCCACTGTGTCCTGGCACCTGCAGTACGGCGACCCGCTTGTCAAGGTTACCATCGTGCCCCGCGGCAAGGCTCTCGGCGCCGCCTGGTACCTGCCCGAGGAGCGCCAGCTGGTTCCCGCACAGGCGCTGCTCGACAAGATTTGCTCGCTCATGGGCGGACGTGCCGCCGAAGAGCTGTTCATCGGCCAGGTGGCCACCGGAGCTCTCAACGACCTGGAGCGCGCCACCAAGATAGCATACTCGCTGGTGGTGTACTACGGCATGAGCCAGAAGCTTCCCAATGTCAGCTACTACGACTCCACCGGCCAGGACTACGGCTTCTCCAAGCCATACTCCGAGGAGCGCTCCAAGACCATCGACCTGGAAGTGTCGCGCATCCTCAACGAGCAGTATGAGCGCGCCAAGGAAATACTGACCAAATACAAGAAAGGCCATGCGCAGCTCACACAGGAGCTGTTTGACCGCGAGGTGATCTTCACCGCCGACGTTGAGGCCATCTTCGGCAAGCGCCAGTGGACATCGCGAACCGACGAAATTCTCGCCATCCAGGAGGAAGAGGCCAAGAAGGCAACCGCTGCCGGCAAAGGAGGTCCCGCCCTGCCCCCTCCGCCTCCGGCTTCCGCCCTGGCTCAGGCACCGAAAGCCGACGAGCCCGCCGACGACCAGCCCAAAACCGATGAAAATTCGGAAGAGAAGCCCGAAAACAACGAACCCCAAAACGACAAAGCCTGACCCGAAAACATGGCTGAAGACTTTTCACTTCTGGAACGCCTCGACGGCATCGATGCCCGGTTCGAGGAAGTTTCAACACTGATAACCGACCCTGCAGTTATCGCCGACATGAAGCGCTATGTGCGCCTCACCAAGGAGTACAAGGACCTGCAGCGGCTCACCGGCGCCACCGGTCGCTACCGCGCCCTCTGCGCCGACATCACCGAGGCCCGTGCCATCCTTGCCGACGAATCCGACGCCGACATGCGCGCCATGGCCAAGGAACAGCTCGATGCCGCCCAGGCGGCCTTGCCGGCCCTCGAGGAGGAAATCAAGCTGTTGCTCATTCCCGCCGACCCCGAGGACTCCAAGAATGCCATCCTGGAGATACGCGGAGGAACAGGCGGCGACGAAGCGGCAATCTTTGCCGGCGACCTCTTCAAGATGTATCAGAAATACTGTGAGAGCCGCGGATGGTCGTTCAATGTCACCAGCTTCAGCGAGGGCGCGGTCGGAGGCTTCAAGGAGGTGGTGGTAGCCGTGGGCGGTGAAGGCGTGTACGGCACTCTCAAGTACGAGAGCGGAGTGCACCGCGTGCAGCGTGTGCCCGCCACCGAAACCCAGGGACGTGTCCACACGTCGGCGGCCACAGTGGCCGTGCTTCCTGAAGCCGAACCTTTCGACGTTGAGATCAACGAGGGAGAAATCAAATGGGACACATTCCGTTCGGGCGGTGCCGGCGGCCAGAATGTAAACAAGGTGGAGAGCGGCGTGCGCCTGCGTTACAACTGGCGCAATCCCAACACCGGACAAACAGAGGAAATCCTCATAGAATGTACCGAGACCCGCGACCAGCCCAAGAACAAGGAACGCGCTCTCTCGCGTCTGCGCACTTTCATCTACGACAAGGAGCACCAGAAATACATAGACGACATTGCCTCCCGCCGCAAGACCATGGTGTCGACCGGTGACCGCTCGGCCAAGATCCGCACCTACAACTATCCGCAGGGACGCATCACCGACCACCGCATCAACTACACCATCTACAACCTCCAGGCTTTCGTTGACGGCGACATCCAGGATGTCATCGACCACCTCATCGTGGCCGAAAACGCCGAGAAGCTCAAGGAGGCTGAAATCTGACACAGCCGGGACAGAGTTGGCCGGACCTACATTCTGCCACCGCCAATCTCAGGAACCGCTCACATAAACAAATTGTATCAAACCGATTTTATCACATTCTTAAAAAGATTATCACATAGCTATGAAACGTCTTGAACTCGTTGAAAACATCAAGAACAAAGCCTCATTCCTGTGCGTGGGCCTCGACCCCGACCTGGCTAAAATGCCCAAACACCTTCTCGAAAAATATCCCTCGCCGGCCGATGCCGTCTTCGAGTTCAACCGCGCCATAATCGACGCCACCGCCGCATATGCCGTGGCCTACAAACCCAATCTGGCATTCTACGAGTGCCTCGGCACCGACGGATGGGTGGCCTTTGAGCGCACAGTCAGCTATCTGCGCGAAAAGTACCCCGACCAGTTCATCATCGCCGACGCAAAGCGCGGCGACATTGGCAACACATCGAAAATGTATGCTCGTTGCTTCTTCGAGCAGCTCGACCTCGACGCCCTGACCGTTGCCCCTTACATGGGCGAGGACAGCGTGACCCCCTTCCTGGGCTACGAGGACAAATGGGTGGTGCTCCTGGCCCTGACATCGAACAAGGGTTCGCAGGACTTCCAGATGATCGAGGACAAGAACGGCCACTGCCTGTATGAGCGCGTGCTCCGCCGCGCCCAGCGCTGGGGATCGCCCGTCAACATGATGTTTGTTGTTGGCGCCACCCAGGGCAAGCTCTTCGAGAACGTGCGCCAGGCCGCTCCCCGCAACTTCCTGCTCGTCCCCGGCGTCGGCGCCCAGGGCGGAAGCCTCGAGGAAGTATGCAAATACGGCATGAACGACGAGTGCGGCCTGCTGGTCAACTCATCGCGCGGCATCATCTACGCCTCAAACGGCGAGGACTTCGCCGAGGCCGCCGGTGCCGAGGCCGCCAAGCTGGCCGAGCAGATGAAGGCGCAGCTGCAGGAGCACGGCATAATCTGAGCCTCACAGCCATGGCGCACAGCCCGTCAGCGCATCCTCTATGCTTTTTTAAGCATAATTTGCACGCGCTTGCATTATATATGGAAATTTTTCCTTATTTTTGCGCTCGTATAGCACGGACTATGCCTTATACAGAAAACATTACAATTTTTACTCATAAAACTCATTCGTAACCATGACAATCGACAACTACAATTTCAAAGGCAAGAAAGCCCTGGTTCGCGTTGACTTCAACGTGCCCCTGGACGAGAATGGCAACATCACCGACGACACCCGCATCCGCGGCGCCCTCCCCACCCTGAAGAAGGTGCTGGCCGACGGTGGCAGCCTCATCATCATGTCGCACATGGGCAAGCCCAAAGGCAAGGTTAACCCCAAGCTCTCCCTCAAGCAAATTGTTCCCGCCGTTTCAAAGGCTCTCGGCGTTGACGTGAAGTTCGCCGACGACGCCGCTGAGGCCACCGAAGCCGCCAAGACTCTGGCTCCCGGCGAAGCTCTCCTGCTGGAGAACCTCCGCTTCCACCCCGAAGAGGAAGGCAAGCCCGTAGGCATCGACAAGGCCGACCCCAACTACGATGCCGCCAAGAAGGAAATGAAGGAGCGTCAGAAAGACTTCTCAAAGAAGCTCGCCAGCTACGCCGACGTTTACGTGAACGACGCTTTCGGCACCGCTCACCGTCGCCACGCTTCCACTGCCGTTGTTGCCGACTACTTCGACAAGGACTCCAAGATGCTCGGCTACCTGATGGAGAAAGAGGTTAAGGCCGTTGACAACATCCTCAAGGACATCAAGCGTCCCTTCACCGCCATCATGGGTGGCTCTAAGGTTTCCACCAAGATCGGCATCATCGAGAACCTCATGGACAAGGTTGACAACCTCATCCTCTGCGGCGGCATGACCTACACCTTCGCAAAGGCTCAGGGCGGCAAGATCGGCAAGTCCATCTGCGAGGATGACAAGCTCGACCTGGCTCTCGACATCATCGCCAAGGCAAAGCAGAAGGGCGTTAACCTGGTGCTCGGCACCGACTGCATCGCCGCTGACGACTTCAGCAACGACGCACACACCCAGATCTGCCCCTCGAACGACATCCCCGACGGTTGGGAAGGCCTGGACGCAGGTCCCGACACCCGCGCAGCTTTCGGCGACGTGATCCGCAAGTCTAAGACCATCCTCTGGAACGGCCCCGCAGGCGTGTTCGAGTTCGACAACTTCACCGGCGGCAGCCGCGCTATCGCCGACGCCATCGTTGAGGCCACCAAGAACGGCGCATTCTCGCTCGTTGGTGGCGGCGACTCTGTTGCCTGCATCAACAAGTTCGGTCTGGCCGACGAGGTTTCGTACGTATCCACCGGCGGTGGCGCTCTTCTCGAGGCCATCGAGGGCAAGGAACTTCCCGGCATCGCTGCCATCAAGGGCTGATTCCTGACCACAGACATTCAATAGCACAGGCGCTGCCGATCGGCAGCGCCTGTGTTGTTTCTGTACATACCGTCTGAAAATCCGGCGGCTGCCATCCCGTGTTTGTGGAAGGCAGCCGCCGGTTTGGTTTACGTCAGATTGTTCAGTAGCTGTGTGAGTCCGAGTCCACTTCCTGGATGGTGAGCGGTGTGGCGTTCATCTTGTACCAGAAGTACCAGATATAGGCCAGTACGAAGGGAATCACAAGCGAAACGCAGCTCATCACCTTGAGGGTGAACAGCGACGACGAGGAGTTGGCAATGGTGAGCGAGCTCTGCGGGTCGACAACGGAGGGCAGGTAGGCCGTACCGTTATAGCCGGCAAGGAAGAAGAGCACCAGCACAGCCAGCACGGTGCCCACGCCGGTGTACCATATACCCTTGGTCCAGGTGGTGGAGAATGCGGTGCGGAGAATGCCGTAGAGCACGGCAACCACGCCAATCAGCAGCATCGGGATTGTCCACCACATGGTCAGCAGATTGTTCCAGTAGCAGTAAGGGTCAACCACAGCCACGCCGTTTTCAAAGCGCACGCCCGGCGAGGTGAGGAGCACAACCAGGAAGCCCACGAAAAGCAGCGCGAAGACAACACCGTTGCAGAGCACCTTGATGCGGTTGCCGATGCCCATGCCGCGGGCGTCGCTGATGGCGTTGACAAAGTAGAGCGCGGCCTGGGTGCGTGCCAGGAAGAACACGGTGACGCCCAGCAGCAGACACTTCCAGTTGGCCATGGCCTCGAGGCCGTGTGTGGGGGCCCAATTGGATATCACGGGGTTGCCGGTGCCGACAAGGTTGGCCTTGGTGACCGTGAACTCGCCGCCGAAGAACATGGTGCCGACAGCCACACCCAGGAGCAGGCATCCGAACGCACCGTTGATCATCAGGAAGGCGTCATAAGTGTGGCCGCCGTAGATGTTGCCTGGTTTGGAGCGGAACTCATAGCTGAAGGCCTGGAGCACGAAGCTGAGCAGGATGGCCATCCACAGCCAGTATGCGCCGCCGAAGCTTGTGGAATAGAACAGGGGGAAGGAGGCGAAGAAAGCGCCGCCGAACACCACGAGGGTGGTGTAGGTCAGCTCCCATTTGCGGCCGAGGGCATTGACCATCAGCTTGCGGCTCTCGGGGTCGCGCGTGCAGTAGAACATGGTCTGGCCTCCCTGTACAAAGAGCAGGAACACCAGCAGGGCGCCCAACACTGAAATCAGGAGCCACCAGTATGATTGATAGAAACTTAAGTCCATATCTAAGTCTTTTATAATTGTATTTTATGTTGATTTAGGTTGCGGACGTTCTCTACGGACGTCCTTACATGCCGGCAATCAGTGAGCCTGCTGGATGTCGGCCTTGCTGCGCTTGCGAATCTGCACCAGCAGGATGCTGATTTCAGCCACGAGCAGACCGGTGAACAGTGATGCGAAAATCCAGAATGTGAGCTGAACAGAGCCGCTCGATATGTCGCTTACGGCGACACCTGTGGGCATCAGGTCCTGGATCACCCAGGGCTGACGGCCGACCTCGGCAAGCACCCATCCGGCCTGGCTGCAAATCCACACGGCGGGAATGGTGAGCACGCCAAGGATGCAAATCCACTTGTGCTCCATCAGAGCCGGACGCTTGTACATCAGCGCCAGCACAATGACAAAGAACAGCAGGAGGTATCCGCCGAGAATAACCATGATATGGAAAGCATAGAAGCTCATTCCCACGGGAGGCACAGCTGCCTGGGCGTCGTCAAGGAAGCCGTATCCGAAGTATTTGTAGTTCTCGTTGATGCGAGCCTTGGCATCGGCAAGTGCGGCCTTGTCGTCGGCCTTAAGCGCCTTGTTGTAGTCCTCAATGGCCACACGGGCTTTTTTGCCCATCTCTATGCGCTCGGCATAGCTCTCAGTTTGCACCATCTTGCCGTCGCGGCTTGACTGACGGCCGGCAATCAGGTCGTTGATGCCGGGGACATAAGTGTCCGTGCTCATGTTCACGAGCAGCGAAAGCATACTGGGAATCTCGATGCGGGCCTTCACCGATTCGTTTCCCTCGCCGGCTTTGGCGGCCTCGTCGTCATAAATGCCGAAAGCCACAAGACCCTGGTTGGTGCCTCCGTCGAACAGGCCTTCCATTGCTGCCAGCTTCATGGGCTGCACGCGCGAAACCTGAACGGCGCTGCCGTGACCGGTGTACATGGTCATCAGAATGCCGATGAAACCTACCCATCCGGCCACCTTGACGGAGCGGATGCTGGCCTCAACATTGCGCTTCTTGAACAGCATCCAGAAGCTGATGCCCACCACGAAGACGCCGGCAAGGGCCCAGCCGCTGAACACGGCGTGGAAGAACTTGTTGACAGCCACGGGGCTGAATGCCACGGCCCAGAAATCGTCCATCACGTTGCGCATCTGCTCGGGGTCGAACTCCATGCCTACGGGATACTGCATCCATGAGTTGGCAACCAGAATCCACCAGGCCGAAAGGCTCACACCGAAGGCCGTGAGCCATGTGGCTGCAAGGTGCATCTTGGGGCTCACCTTCTTCCAGCCGAAGAACATCACGGCTACGAAAGTGGCCTCGAGGAAGAATGCGAACAGGCCCTCGATGGCAAGCGGGGCGCCGAAGATGTCGCCTACAAACCAGCTGTAGTTGGACCAGTTGGTGCCGAACTCGAATTCGAGGATGAGGCCGGTGGCTACGCCGCAGGCAAAATTGATGCCGAACAGTGTCATCCAAAACTTGGTGATGCCTTTCCAGGCACTTTTGCCCGTCCGGACATAGATACTCTCCATTATCGCCACAATAAGCGACAGACCGATGGTCAACGGCACAAATAGCCAGTGGTACATGGCAGTGAGGGCAAATTGCGCCCTTGACCAGTCCACAGTGCCAATAAGTTCATTCATGGGTGGTTAAGTTTTAATCGGGGTTTATATTAGTTATATCTGTATTCTGAGGGGCGTCGGTGCCGCGCGAGAGAATCTCCCGGCGGGCGGTCTGTCCTTTGTCGCCGCCGTCGGCTTTTTCGGCCAGCACGTCCGGGAAGAAGAAAACCTTGATAATGGCAAAAAGTATAACAACCTTCACAATGATCAACAGCCAGAGCTGCCGGCCCACGGTCATGCTTCTGAAGCCCGTGGCATAAAAGTCGTATATTTTCCGGAGTATGTTCATGGTATTCCTTTTCGGCAACAAATATAATAATATCAACGCTCAGAAAAAATTTTCTTCTCACACAAATGCACATTTTTTCATCCATATGCCGGAATTTTCGTAAATTTGCATAACGCATAACACCAGAGAACCCCTTCGGCATGGACATTATCTACGAAGACAACCATATCATAGCCGTAAACAAGCGCCCCGGCGAGATAGTGCAAGGCGACAAAACCGGCGACGAGCCCCTTTCCGAGACCTTGAAGCGCTTCATCAAGGAACGCGACGCCAAGCCCGGAAACGTGTTTGTAGGCGTGGCGCACCGCCTTGACCGTCCGGTGGGCGGCATAGTGCTTTTTGCCAAGACATCAAAAGCTCTGTCCAGGCTGAACGACATGTTCCGCCTCGGACAGGTGCACAAGCGCTACTGGGCGCTCACACGCACCGTCCCCAACCCGCCGGCTGCCGATCTCACCCACTACATCACCACCACACAGTCAGGCAACAAGAGCTACGCCTCGCCCGCTCCCAAGCCCGGAGCCAAAGAGGCGCGTCTGCGCTACACCACACTGGGCCGAAGCACCAGCTTCTCGCTCGTGGAGGTGGAACTGCTCACCGGCCGCAAGCACCAGATCCGCGTGCAGCTGTCGGCTTCGGGATGCCCCATTCGCGGCGACCTGAAGTATGGCGACAAACGTTCCAATCCCGACGGAAGCATATCGCTGCTTGCCCACGAGATAGACTTCATCCATCCCGTGTCGAAAAAGCGCATCCATCTGCTGGCTCCCCTTCCCGAAGATGCCCCGTGGCAGGCATTCCAGTCTCTTCACCGGGGCTACGCCGACCGCATTGCCGCCGAACGTGCCGAAGCATCCAAACCACAAAACCTCGCATCTGATGAATAAAGAAGACCTCCGCATAGTTTTCCTCGGCACTCCCGACTTCGCCGTAGAGAGCCTTGACCGCCTCGTCTCCGAGGGCTATAACATTGTCTCTGTGGTAACCGCCACCGACAAACCGGCCGGCCGCGGCCACCACCTGCTCAAATCGGCCGTAAAGCAGTACGCCGAGGAGAAAGGCATCCCCGTCTTGCAGCCAAAGAGCCTGAAAGACCCCGAGTTCCTTGACCAGCTGCGCGCGCTCAACGCCCAGCTGTTCATAGTCATCGCATTCCGCATGCTCCCTGAGGCCGTGTGGGCCATGCCCCCGATGGGCACCTTCAACCTCCACGCCGCCCTGCTGCCGCGCTACCGCGGCGCAGCGCCCATCAACCATGCGGTGATGAACGGCGACAAAGAGACGGGCGTCACCACCTTCATGCTCAAACATGAAATCGACACCGGCGACATCCTCCGTCAGGAACGCATAGAAATCGGGCCGGATGAGAACGTGGGCTCTGTCCATGACCGCCTGATGCACCTCGGCGCCGAGCTCACACTCGACACCGTGAGCCACATCCTGGTCGGCGACCTCAAACCCATTCCCCAGGCCGAACTGGAAGTGGAACAGGCTGCCACCTACGCTCCCAAGATCTTCAAGGAGGACTGCCGCATAGACTGGACACGCCCGGCACAGCAGGTGCACAACTTTGTGCGCGGTCTGTCGCCCTACCCCGCCGCCTGGTCGGTGCTCTGCGGCGACACATCGGCACCCACCGAAATCAAAATCTTTGCCACAGCTCTGGCCAAGGGCTCCAACTTCGGCGCCCCGGGACAGGTGAGCATAGTGGACGGAAAGATGGTGGTGGCCTGCGGCGACGGTGCCGTCGAAGTGCTGGAAGTGCGCCCGGCCGGCAAGAAGCAGATGCCAGTCGACGCATACCTGCGCGGTGCCCGACTGGTCAATCCGCGCTTCGAAGCATAAAAAACACACCCTATACACCTTTATCTATTAAATCAGAATTTTTATGGCTCTACCACCCTTGGCGGAGCGCATGCGTCCGCAGTCGCTCCAAGACTATATAGGCCAGTCGCACCTCGTTGGCGAAAACGGCATCATCCGCCGCATGATCGAGACCGGCAACGTGTCCTCCTTCATACTGTGGGGTCCTCCCGGCGTGGGCAAGACCACCCTGGCCCGCATCATATCGAACACCATCAAGGCGCCTTTCTACACCCTGTCGGCCGTCACATCGGGCGTGAAGGATGTGCGCGATGTCATTGACCGCTGCAAGCGCGAAGGCGGCATGTTCTCGGCCGGCAAGCGTCCCATACTGTTCATTGACGAAATACACCGTTTCAGCAAATCGCAGCAAGACAGCCTGCTCGGCGCTGTGGAGAGCGGTGTGGTGACGCTAATCGGTGCCACCACTGAAAATCCGTCGTTCGAGGTGATCCGTCCGCTGCTGTCGCGCGCCCAGGTTTACACACTCAAGCCACTTGAGGAACCTGAGCTTCAGCAACTCCTCGACACAGCCCTTAAGCGCGACCCCGTGCTCGGCAAGGCCGACGTGCAGGTGCAGGAAACCACAGCCCTGTTCCGTTATGCCGGCGGCGACGCGCGCAAGCTGCTCAACATTCTGGACCTCCTGGAGCAGTCAACGCCCATCGGCTCGCCCATCGTCATCAACGACGAGACAGTCACCGAACGCCTGCAGGAGAATCCGCAGGCCTATGACAAGAACGGCGAGATGCACTACGACATCATCTCGGCATTCATCAAGAGTCTCCGCGGCAGCGACCCCGATGCCGCCGTCTACTGGCTGGCGCGCATGATTGCCGGCGGCGAAGACCCCGAGTTTATCGCCCGACGAATGGTGATACTCGCCGCCGAGGACGTAGGTCTGGCCAATCCCAACGCGCTGCTGCTTGCCAACGCATGCTTCGACACCATCCAGAAGATAGGCATGCCCGAAGGACGCATCCCGTTGGCGGAGTGCGCGGTATATCTGGCTTGCTCACCCAAGAGCAACTCGGCGTACATGGCCATCAACAACGCACTCCAGCTTGTGGAGAAGACCGGCAACCTGCCCGTACCGCTACACATTCGCAACGCTCCCACCTCGCTGATGAAAAAGCTTGGATACGGCGAGAACTACAAGTACGCCCACGACTATCCCGGCAACTTCGTGCGACAGCAGTTCCTGCCCGACGCCATCAACGGCACTCAGCTTTGGAACGCCTGCCGGAATCAGGCCGAGGACGTGATGGTGCAGCGCCAGGTGCAGCGCTGGGGCCCGGATAAGGACCGTCACTGAGCCGGCAAGATGTTTTCTATGCAGTGAAATTTGCAATTCGGGCTTTTAATGCCTAAATTTGTACCGAAACCTATAAAAACCCTCCCAATGATGATTACAAAGCTTGAAGAAATAGTTTCGGCCGCCAAGGCCCGTGGACCCAAACGCATTGCCGTGGCCTGTGCCGCCGACACCCATACCCTTTCGGCCGTAGGCGAAGCCTATGCCAAGGGCCTTGTGACACCCGTACTCTTCGGCCCCCGCGCCGAGATAGAGCGCATCTGCCGCGAGCTGGGCTACGATCCTTCGGCCTTCATCATCGTTGACGAGGCTTCAGACCTGAAGTGCGTGGAGCTCGCCGTCAAAGCTGTGGCCACAGGCGAAGCCGACGTACTGATGAAGGGCCTGGTGTCAACCGACAAGTACATGCGCGGCATCCTCAACAAAGAGGCCGGCCTCTTCCCGCCCAAAGGCGTGCTCAGCCATGTGGCCGTCATCGAGCTCCCCGGTTACCACAAACTCCTCTGCATGAGCGACGCCGCCGTGCTCCCCGAGCCTGACTTCAAGCAGAAGACCGTGCTCATCAAATACCTGGCAAAGGTTGCCGCCACCCTTGGCGTGGAGCGTCCGAAAGTGGCGTGCATCACACCCTCGGAGCTTGTGCTCCCCACCGTTATCTCATCCACCGAAGCCGCCGTGCTCGCCAAGATGGGCGACCGCGGCCAGCTGGGCAACGTGGAGGTGGACGGACCGCTGTCAATCGACGTGGCCCTGTACAGCGAGGTTGCCAAGGAAAAGAAAGTGCAGGGCTCTACAGTGGCGGGTGATCCCGACTGCCTGCTCATGCCCAACATCGAATCGGCCAACGTGCTCTTCAAATCGGCTACACACTTCGCCGGCGCAAGCATTGCCGCCATGGTGATGGGAACGCGTGTGCCGTGTGTGCTCACATCGCGCGGCGACACCCCGCTCACCAAGCTCTACTCTATAGCCTTGGCCTGCCTGAGCTGCTGACACCAAGGCCAATTCCACATAACTAAAATTAAGCACCATGCCCTACCGTATACTCGCCGTCAACCCCGGCTCCACCTCAACCAAACTGGCAGTCTACAACGATGACACACCCGTCATCAGCCTGTCCATCCCCCACTCTGCCGACGACCTGGCGCCGTTCAAAACCGTCAACGACCAGTTTCACTGGCGCAGAGACCTGGTGATCAACGAGCTCCGCAAAAACGGCATCGACCCTAAGAGCCTCGATGCAGTGATTGGACGAGGCGGACTGATCCACCCGGTTGAGAGCGGCACATACGAGGTGAACGACGACCTGTACCACGACTTGATGCACACACAGCGCATGCATGCGTCGAACCTGGGCGGACTCATAGCCCACGACATAGCCCAGATGGCCGGCGTGAAGGCATACATAGCCGACCCCGTCACCGTGGACGAGCTCATTCCCTATGCGCGAATTTCAGGCGTTCCGGAACTGCCGCGAAAATCTATCCTCCACGCCCTCAACCAGAAGGCCATTGCACGCCGCTACGCCAAGGAAGTTGGGGCACGCTATGAGGACCTCAACCTCATTGTCTGCCACATGGGTGGAGGCTCATCAGTGGGCGCACACCGTCACGGCCGCGTGATTGACACCACCGACGGATTCAACGGCATGGGGCCGTTCACCCCTGAACGCGCCGGTTCACTGCCCACAGGTCAGCTCGTAGACCTCTGTTTCTCAGGCAAGTATACTCACGAGGAAATGGCCAAGATGGTACACGGCCGCGGTGGCCTGGTGGCTCACCTGGGCACATCGTCAGTGCCGGAAATCCTGGATCGCATCGACAACGGCGACCTCCACGCCATGCTCATTCTCCGTGCCATGTGCTACACCACAGCCAAGGCCATTGGCGAAATGGCTGTGGCTCTGAAGGGCGATGTGGACGCCATCCTCATCACCGGCGGTGTGGCACATAGCCAGCGTCTCACCGACTACATTGCCGGCCACGTAGACTTCATAGCGCCAATATATGTGTATCCCGGCGAAAACGAGCTTGAAGCATTGGCTCTCAACGCACTGGCTGTGCTCACCGGCGAACGGGAAGCTTCGGAATACACTTCGATTGAGGACAATAACGACCCGGCCGCCATCAATGACAACAGCCGCGCCTCAAAGCTGCGCGAGGTGCTCCGCGAGAGCATCAACAACACCAACCGCGCGACGCGCCGACAGATCACAGCCATACGCCGCTACCTGCGCAATCTGCGCACGCCGCGCAACCGCGACTGATCGCTCAGAATCTCCATTCCAGGCCTGCCATCACCGTGGCGCCCGGCATCGGGAATCCATAATTTATCTGATACTTGGCCGCTGTCAGGTTTTCGCCCTTTACGAAAACCGTCAGCGGCTTTGCCATTGCCAGCGTGTAGGCTGCGCGGGCGTTGAGCAGAGCATAGTCCTCGGTGGTCTTCTCTGTCTCCAAGCCCCACACGCCCATCACATCCAGGCCGAACTGCCACTGTCCGGGGGTGAAATTCACCTCGGCGAACACCTTGTTGCGCGGCGCGCCCACAATCCGTGTGTCGGTGTGCAGATAGGCATAGTTGGCAGTGAACTCCCAGTCGCGGTTCAGCCGATAGCCTGCATCCACTTCCACCCCCTTGTTTATGAAAGCACCCACGTTCTCATTGTGCGGTTTGCCGTCGAGCATACGCGTCTGTATCAGGTTGTCGCCCTTGATGTAGTAGAGCGAAAGGCCGATGTTAAGCTTGCCGGAAAGCAGCCATTGGCGCAGCTCCACCTCCAGATTGTCCATGCTCTCGGGCTTAAGGTCGGGATTGTGGGGCGGATACATGTAGAGCTCACGGATGTTGGGTGAACGGAATCCGCGTCCGTAACTGAACTTCAGGCGGTTGCTGTTCATGGGACGGAGCACGAAACCGGCCTGGGGCACCCACTCGCTGCCAAACTGCGAGGAATGTTCCAGACGCACGCCTGCATTGAGGCTCAGGCGGTTGTGCCACAGCGCCTGCTGCATCATGGCGTAGCCGGCTATCTCGTTCACATGCTTGTCCACGATGGGCGACTCCTCGCCGGTGGCCTTGTCGGCGTTATAGGCACGGCCGCCCCAGTGCTTGAAATCGACGCCCACGCTAAGGTCGTTGCCATCCCAGGGATTGACGGTCTGGTATGCGGTGACGCCCATGTTGTAGTCGCGTGAATGGAACAGGTATGTGCGCGGCTTGTTCCGGCTGTCCAGGCCGTCGTCTATCTTGTGCTTGCCCCAGTTGTAATAAGCCTGGAGGCCGCCTGAACTTCTATCATATCTGTTCTTGACAGAAACCGATGCCGTGGTGCGCAACTGCTGAGCCCACATGTCGAGGGGCAGAGCACGGTCGCACTCGCCGGGATTGTTGGCCTTGGTTTCGGTCAGCATCAGATTCGCACCAGCCTCCCAGTGCCTGCCAATCTCATAGCTGGCGTTGACATACTGGTTGGCAAGCCAATAGCCCATGCCACGGCGGCTGCCGTCGCTGCGTTCATAGCTTGCGGCAGCCATCAAGCGCAGGGCGCCGTGCTTGTATCCCACGCGGGCGCCGTATTTCATGGTGCCGTAGCTTCCGGCCTGGGCGCGCAGGGTGCCGGCAAAACCATCGGTGCGTGCACGACGCGTCACCAGATTGACCGATCCGCCCATGGCTCCCGAGCCGTAGAGAAGCGACGAGGGGCCGCTCACCACCTCCACACGTTCCACATCGTTGGTGACATAAGTGTCGGGCAGCGAGTGCCCGAATATGCCCGCCCACTGCGGCTGGCCATCGATCAGAAACAGCACCTTGTTGCCTCCGCCTACACCGCGAATACTCACACTGCCGGCAGCCCCGCCACTCACGCCGAATCCGGCCAGGCCGCGCTCGGTGACGAACATGCCGGGGATACGGTTCTGAAGCACTGGGAGAAGGTTGCTCTCTGTGCTTCGGTCAATAGTCTCGCTCCCGACAATCCTCACATCCAACGGCAACAAGGGCACCGGAGCCTTGGCGGCTTTCTCCACAACCACCACTTCGTCGAGCACGCGGGTGGTGTCGGTGGCCTCGGATGCGTTGGCTGCCGCACTCATGGCTGTGAGCAGACTCATGGCGGCTATATTGGCTGACTTATATCTCATATCTGTGTGTTATGCGCTGTGTTTTTTGTAAATTTCTCATGCAAAATTACTAACATCTTTCCATTCACAGGCCGCAATCCGGAATTTTCCCATCATGTTTCTGCTTTTTTGGTTACTAATGCCGTGATTTTGGTCTGCCCGGACTATACAAAGGCCGCCCGCCCGTGGTGGGGCAAGCGGCCATCTTTTCGAAAGGATTAGAATTGTGCTTATTTCAGGCTGATGCTGTCGGCAGGAGCGACGGCCTTGGTGTCAACGCCTTCATCGTCATCCTTCTTGGCCTTGGATTTCTGTTTTTCGGCCATGTCCATCACCTTCTTTATGTCTATCTTGCCCTCCATGGCGATAACCTGGGCGTCGTTCTTGTCTTTGTTGACGATAATCAGCTTGGTAACCGTCTTTTCATCGTCGGAGAGTGTGCCGTAGATCATCACCTCGTTCTTGTCGTCCTGCACCTCGGTCATGATTTCCATGTCGTGCTTTTTCACGGCCTCGTCTACGGCCTTCATGGCCTTCTTCACCTCGCCCTTGCTGTCGATGTCGTACACTTCCATGTAGTTGAGCGAGCGGATGATGTCGGCCGGAACACCGGAGCCGCCTCCCACCATTGATCCGGCCAGGCGGAGCATGGTCTTGGAGATGAAAATGCGCTCTATGTTGTCACTCTTGGGCATGCCGTCAAGGAGATGTTCGGCGGCCCGGGCCATAAGCGGCATCAGCATCATGATGGCAGCCAGGGCCATTGTCTTAATCGTTGTTTTCATAATTGTCTATGTTTTTTGATGTTATTGTCAGTTCAACGCGTTGTTTATCTTTTCGCTGCTGTAATTCATTGTCTTGGCGGATTCATCGATGGCTGTGTTGGTGGCAGCAAGGGTTTCAGAAAGCTTGGCCATCACAGCGCCGAGCACCTCGGCGGCCTGCTCCACAGTCACGGTATCGGCCTCGGGAGCGGATTTGCGGCTCACTCTCTTTTCGGCTTTGGCCATGCTCATGTCGGGAACAGCAGTGCTTATAATCTTCTCTACGGTCACTGTTTCGGCAGTGTCCGGGATTGAGGCGGTAAGACTGGCCGATTCAGCGGCAGGCGCCGACGGACGGATGGAGCTCTGTCTCACTCCGACAAATACCAGTGAAACAATTGCTGCGACTGCGGCAGCTGCAACAGACACGCGTACCCAGCGGCGAATCGTAAACCGCGGTTTTGACACCCGCCTTAGCACGGCCTCAAATTCGGCCTCTTTCGTGCTGTCGCAAGGCTCGACAGGCACCATGGCGCGGAATATGGCGGCATCGGCCAGCAGATCCTCGGGCAGCTCCGAGTCGTCCTTGGAGGCGAACCACTCGGCAAGACGCTGCTCTGAGGCAAAGTTGTCAGAGCCTTCGTACCATGCACTGAGCAGACGGCGCACCTCGGCCTCGCTCATACCGCTATGTACTATTTTTGTGCTGTTGCTGTCCATTTTTAGTTTTATAATTAATGTGTGTTCACTTGTCCAGTTTCTCTCTCAATTGTTTGCGGGCACGCGACAGATGCTGTCGCACCGTGCCGGCATTCATTCCGATGGCCAGGGCTATCTCCTCGGCATTGTAACCGCGCATGCTCATAACCATTATGGTGTGCCTCGGTTCGTCGAGACCGTCAACCAGTTTCATCACCATTGTTGCCGCCATGCGGTCATCAGCCTGTTCCGAAGCCTGGACCTGAGCTTGCACAGCTATATCGTCGTTGTATGATGTCTCTCTCTGCCGGCGCAACAGGCTGATGCATCGGTTGCGCACGGCGGTTATGCAGTAGGCGCGTATGTTGCCTCCCGTATGCAGGCTGTCGCGATTTTGCCACAGCACCAGCGCCACATCCTGGAGCACGTCGTCGGCCGCCGCCTCATCGCCTCCCATCACACGCAATGCGGCCATGCGCATTGCCGCATAATGCGGCATCACTGTTTCGGTGAATTCTTTGCTTGTCATTGTCGTTGCGGATTGAAGGATGCTGTTGTCTTTAACAAGGGTTGAGGCGGTTTTCCGTCCGTGTTCAGCAAATATACGCAATTCTCAGACCATGTGTTACACCCATGCCTAAACTTTTTTCGCGTCTATGGCGTTCTCATAATGACCATTTAGTCCCAAATGTGTCATTTTTCCAAAAAAATAACGGCCGAATTACTTAATTTATGTTAATTCAAGCCGCTATCCCCATTTTATCACCGAAAAGTTTGTACATTTGACACAATCTTAGAATCAACACCATGCTCATCAAGGGCACACTTACCATGGACAAACAAATCGAACTAAACAAGAACGAATTGGTGAAGTATCTTCACAAGCCCATGAAGGACTTCACTCGCGACGACATCATCAGTTACATCTCGGCCAACGGCATCGAGATGGTCAACTTCATGTATCCCGCCGGCGACGGCCGTCTCAAGACACTGAACTTCGTGATCAACGACCTGGCCTACCTCGAGACCATCCTTACTCTGGGCGAACGTGTGGACGGATCTTCGCTCTTCCCCTTTATATCGGCAAGCTCAAGCGATCTCTACGTGCTGCCGCGATTCAGCACCGCATTCCTTGACCCATTCGCCGAAATCCCCACCGTGACCATGCTCTGCTCCTTCTTTGACAAGGACGGCAACCCGCTCGAGAGCTCGCCCGAATACACTCTCCACAAGGCTTGCACCGAGTTCACACGCGCAACCGGCCTCAGGTTCCAGTGCATGGGCGAGCTGGAATACTACGTTATCAAGCAGGACGAAGGCAGTTTCCCCGCCACCGACCAGCGCAACTATCACGAGTCGGCGCCTTTCGCCAAGTCGAACGACCTGCGCGTGCGCTGCATGCAGTACGTGGCACGCACAGGCGGCCAGATCAAGTACGGCCACAGCGAGGTGGGCAACTTCACCCTCAACGGCGTGGTTTACGAACAGAACGAGATAGAGTTCCTTCCCGTCGACGCCGAGAACGCAGCCGACCAGCTGATGCTCGCCAAGTGGGTGATCCGCAACCTGGCATGGAAAGAGGGCTACGATGTTACCTTTGCGCCCAAAATCACCACGGGCAAAGCCGGATCAGGTCTGCACATACACATGCGCATGGTCAATGCCGAAGGCCACAATATGATGCTCGGCAAGGACCGCAAGCTCAGCCAGGTGGCACGCCGTGCCATTGCCGGCCTCATGAAGCTTGCCCCTGCCATCACCGCTTTCGGCAACACCAACCCCACCAGCTACTTCCGCCTTGTTCCCCACCAAGAGGCTCCCACCAATGTGTGCTGGGGCGACCGCAACCGCTCCGTGCTGGTGCGCGTGCCCCTGGGCTGGACATCGGACAAGGATATGTGCGCCGAACTGAATCCCGGCACCCCTGTCATCGACCTTGACACCACCCAGAAGCAGACCGTGGAAATTCGCTCGGGCGACGGCTCGGCCGACATCTACATGCTCATGGCATCGCTCGCCGTGGCTCTGCGCTACGGCTACGAGCTGGAAGACGGTCTGAAAGTGGCCGATGACACTTATGTTGACGTGAACATCCACAACGCCGAGAACGCAGCAGTCCTCGAGCGCCTCGAGCAGCTGCCCGTCAACTGCGCTGAGAGCGCCAAGTGCCTGGCCAAGGTGCGCCACATATTCGAGGACCACGGTGTCTTCGACCGCGCCACCATCGACGGCATCATCGCCAAGCTGGAGTCGTACGACCAGGCCGAGGCCGACAAAGCCATGCACGACGACGTCAAGATGCAGGACATGGTCAACCGCTATTTCCACTGCGGCTGACACACCATAAACAACCTCTCTCCTCGACCCCGACAGCGCCCCGTACGCTCATCTGATTCACTTTACTTCCACCTTTAACCGCTTGCAGGGGCACTGTCACCACTCCAGGAGATATTCTGGGAATAAAAACGCCATGACGGCGGGTCCATCCGGGCCCGCCGTCATTGGTTATAAGTCTGTTACAGAGAAAATATCACTCGAAAGCCTCGCGGAGCACGTCGCTCACGGTGCGCACATAGTGGGGAGTCAGGCCCTTCATGTAGGCCTCGGGGATGTCCTCCACATCGCGTCGGTTGTCCTCGCACAGCACCACGTCGGTAACGCCGGCGCGGCGTGCGGCAAGCAGTTTCTCGCGAATGCCGCCTACGGGGAGCACATCGCCGCGGAGAGTGATCTCGCCGGTCATGGCCAGTTTCTTGCGCACTGGCTTGCCGGTGAAGGCCGATACGAGCGCGGTGGCCATGGTGATGCCTGCCGAGGGGCCGTCCTTGGGGATGGCGCCTTCGGGGAAATGGACGTGCACATTGCGCGAGTCCATCGTCTCCGGGTCAATGCCAAGCGACTCGGCGTTGGCTCGCACCCACTGCATGGCTATGGTGGCCGACTCTTTCATCACGTCGCCGAGATTGCCCGTTATGGTCAGTTTGCCTGGGGCCTTTGCCGACGACAGCGACACTTCGGCGAGCAGGATGGCGCCACCAATCTCGGTCCAGGCCAGGCCGGTGACCACACCGGGCTTGCTGCCGTCGGGCACACGGTCGGCTCGGAAAGGCGGTGTGCCGAGCAAGGCGCGCACCTCATCCTTCTCGATGGTTCCGGCATAGGGCTGGTTGCGCAGCTTGGCAATGACTTTCTTGCGGATGATGGCCTGAAGCTTCTTCTCCAGCTGGCGTACACCGCTCTCGCCGGTATAGTTCTCGATTATCTCGCCGAGGGCCTCGTCAGTGATGGTCAAAGTGTCCTTCTCCCAGCCCTGTGCTTTGAGCAGGTCGGGGAGCAGATGGCGCTTGGCAATCTCTATTTTCTCCTCGGGAAGATAGCCTGGTATCTCTATCACCTCCATGCGGTCAAGCAGGGGACGCGACACATTCTTGAGCGAATTGGCCGTGGCGATGAAGAACACGTCGGAGAGGTCGAAGTCCACATCTATATAGTTGTCGTGGAAATGGCAGTTCTGCTCCGGATCAAGCACCTCGAGAAGGGCCGCGGAGGGGTCGCCGCGGTAGTCGGCGCCGATTTTGTCTATCTCGTCGAGTACCAGCACCGGGTTGCAGCTTTCGGCGCGCGACATGGCCTCGATCACACGTCCGGGCATGGCGCCTATGTAGGTCTTGCGGTGGCCGCGGAGTTCGGCCTCGTCATGCAGACCGCCGAGCGACACACGCTGGTAGTCGCGGTTCATGGCTGCCGCCACCGATTTGCCTATTGAAGTCTTGCCCACACCGGGAGGGCCCACCAGGCACAGAATCGGCGCTTTGCCTTTGGGGTTGTCGAAGAACATGCCTATCTGCTCTATCACCCTTTCCTTCACCTTCTCCAGACCGTAGTGGTCGCTGTTGAGCTGCTCCTCGGCCTGCTCGAAGGTGTTGGTGGTCTTGCGACCCTTGCCCCAGGGCAGGCTCAGCACCTTGTCGAGATAAGTGTACTGCACCGAATAGTCGGGGCTCTGGGGGTTGAGACGGCGGAGCTTGTCTACCTCCTTGCCTATCTGAGTCTTGATTCCGTCGGGCATCTGGGCCTGTTCCAGGCGCTCGGCAAATGTGTCGGCATCGTTGGCGTCGTTGCCGTATAGTTCGTCGCGGATGGCTTCCATCTGCTGCTGGAGGAAATTCTGGCGCTGGAGGTCGTCCATCTGCGAGCGAGTCTTCTGCATGATTTCCTGATTGAGCTCCAGTTTGGACTGCTCCATCTGGAGGGCGTCGAGGAGCTTCATGGCCCGCTGGCGATCGCTGTCCTCGGCAAGGAGGGTGAACTTGGTGTCGAGCGGCAGCGGCATGTGCGTGCAGAGGTGGTTAACCACCAGCCATCCGGGCACTTCGTCGGGAATGGGTATCTGGTCCTCGTTGTCAAAGCCCTTTTTCATCACGTCGCGTGCCAGGCGCTTCACATTGTCGATCATGGCCTTATACACCTTGTCCTCGCGGGCGTTGCGTTCCTTCATGGGCTCAACATGGGCTGCAAGGGCACCGCACATGCTCGCGTCGTTGTGGGCTTCGAGAATCCGGAACCTGCCGCCGGCCCGCAGCAGCGCGGTCTTGGTGCCGTCGGGCAAATCGATCACCTTCAGCACAGTGGCGAACACGCCGATGTTGTACACATCCTCGGCCTTCGGTGTCTCGGTCTCCGGATTGTACTGGCACACAATGCCTATGTAACAAGGCAGATGCTCCGCATACCGCGCCACAGCCACAGAGGCTTCGCGGCCCAGTCCGATGGTCATGCTCAGACCGGGAAACAATACCAGATTGCGTGTGGGAAGCAGATAAAGGTTCGAACAATCCGGTTCCAGATTGTTGAACTTGTTCATGTCTATGCTGATGCTGCCTACCGGCATTCCCACCTGGGGGTCATTGGCTTCGTTCTTCATTCGCTCTAAATCGGGGATGTGTGTTTTTTCGCTGTGCGCGCCGTGATGCGGGGGCACTTTTTCCTTTCCTAACAAAATTGATGCCAAAGTTACAAAATTTCGGCCATTCAGCCGGTATTTCTCCGCCCCTTTCATTGTCCCGGTATGGGCATGCACATTAATAATATATAAAGGGGGGCAATCAGTGCGGGCTGCCGCCGGTCCACTGCAATTCTGAAACGGCAGCCTATACGGACCGGACGGTGTAAAACATGTTGTGTAACATGTTTTATTTCTATTGCAGTTTGCAAAAATATTCCTAAATTGCGTTCTCATTAGTAAGGGTTATCCCTGTTTGTATTAACATATTTCTAAATCAAATAACATGAAAGTATACAAATCCCACGAAATCAAGAACATATCCTTGCTCGGCAGCAAGGGTTCCGGTAAAACCACACTCGCTGAAGCCATGCTCTTCGAGTGTGGAGTTATAAAACGTCGCGGTACTGTCGAGGCCAAGAACACGGTCTCCGACTACTTCCCTGTTGAAAAGGAGTACGGCTCTTCCGTTTTCTCTACCGTGTTCTATGCTGAGTTTCTGAACAAGAAGCTCAACGTCATCGACTGTCCGGGAGCCGACGACTTCGTGGGCAACGCCATAACCGCCCTCAATGTCACTGACACGGGCGTCATCCTCGTCGACGCACAGTACGGCGTAGAGGTGGGCACCCAGAACATTTTCCGCACCTGTACAGGCCTCAACAAGCCTGTCATCTTCGCCATGAACCAGCTGGACGGCGAAAAGGCCGACTATGACAACGTAATCGAGCAGATGAAGGAAATCTTCGGCCCGAAAGTTGTAGCCATCCAGTATCCCCTGGCTTGCGGCCCCGGCTTCAACGCCATGATCGACGTGCTCCTCATGAAGAAATACTCATGGGGCCCCGACGGCGGTGTGCCCACCATCGAGGAAATTCCCGCCGACCAGATGGACAAGGCCATGGAGCTGCACCGCGCCCTGGTTGAAGCTGCCGCCGAGAACGACGAAACCCTCATGGAGAAATTCTTCGAGGAGGAGCACCTCACCGAAGACGAAATGCGCGAAGGCATCCGCAAGGGCCTCATCCAGAACTCCATCTATCCCGTATTCTGCGTAAGCGCCCTCAAGGACATGGGCGTTCGCCGCATGATGGAATTCCTGGGCAATGTGGTGCCCTTCGTTGACGAGATGCCCGCTCCGGTCAACACCGAAGGCGCAGAAGTGAAGCCCGACGACAACGGCCCCGTGAGCATCTACATGTTCAAGACCACCGTAGAGCCCCACATCGGCGAGGTGAGCTACTTCAAGGTTATGTCGGGCGTGCTCAAAGCCGGCGCCGACCTTGACAATGTGACCCGCGGCTCCAAGGAGCGTCTGGCTCAGATCTACTGCGTATGCGGCCAGATCAAGACTGCTGTCGACGAGCTCCACGCCGGCGACATAGGCGCAACCGTGAAACTGAAAGACGTACGCACCGGCAACACCCTCGACGAAAAGGGTTGCGACTACCAGTACGACTTCATCAAATATCCCGCTCCCAAGTTCCAGCGCGCCATCCGTCCCGTGACCGAGAGCGACGCCGAGAAGCTCATGACCATCCTCACCCGCATGCACGAGGAGGATCCCACATGGGTTGTGGAGCAGTCAAAGGAACTCAAGCAGACCATTCTTTCAGGCCAGGGCGAATTCCACCTCCGCACACTGAAATGGCGCGTGGAGAACAACGACAAGCTGCCCATCACCTTCGAGGAGCCCAAGATTCCTTATCGCGAGACCATCACCAAGGCCGCCCGTGCCGACTACCGCCACAAGAAACAGTCAGGCGGCGCCGGCCAGTTCGGCGAGGTGCACCTGATCATCGAGCCCTACACCGAGGGCATGCCCGCTCCCGACACCTTCCGTTTCGGCAACCAGGAGTACAAGATGAACGTGCGCGACACCCAGGAGCTCCCGCTGCAGTGGGGCGGCAAGCTGGTTGTGTGCAACTGCATCGTTGGCGGCGCCATCGACGCCCGCTTCATCCCCGCCATCGTCAAGGGCCTCATGGACCGCATGGAACAAGGCCCGCTCACCGGATCGTATGCCCGCGACGTGCGCGTATGCATCTACGACGGCAAGATGCACCCGGTTGACTCAAACGAAATCTCGTTCCGTCTGGCAGGCCGCAATGCCTTCAGCGAGGCATTCCGCAACGCCAACCCCAAGGTGCTCGAGCCCGTATACGACGTTGAGGTGTTCGTGCCCGGCGACGTGATGGGCGACGTGATGAGCGACCTGCAGGGCCGCCGCGCCATCATCATGGGCATGTCGAGCGAGAACGGCTTCGAGAAAATCACCGCCAAGGTACCCCTCAAGGAAATGTCGTCATACTCGACCGCTCTGAGCTCAATCACCGGCGGACGCTCTTCGTTCACCATGAAGTTCGCAAGCTACGAACTGGTGCCCGGCGACGTTCAGGAGAAGCTGCTCAAGGAGTATGCAGAGACTCAGAAGGATGAATAATCCCCTCGTCACCCTGAACGCCAACAACGCATGAATCGTAGCGCGCCTGGCACCGTAGCCGGCCGCTAAAATCTGAAAAACACCGCATCGGGCGGACCGTCATAAGCAACGGTCCGCCCGTTTTTTGCACATTTTAAGTCAGTTTTTCGTCCATTGAGCCCATGGCGTTTTGCCATTTGGCGATTTGTGGCTAAATTTGTAGGTTGAAAACCGCGCGTAGACGGCTTGGGCTGGTCGGCGGCGGTCAAATATTTCGTAAAACACAGACTTAACACCACACACATTCCACATGAAAAGATTATCAATGATCATAATGCTGGCGGCAGCTCTGCTGCTCGCCCTTCCCGCTGCCGCCCAGAACCAGGTTAAATGGCGCACTCAGGTGAAAATGACAACCGAAACCGAAGGCACCCTGACAGTGACCGCCATCCCCCTTCAGGGCTGGCACCTTTACGGCACAAAGCTTCCCAAGGGTGGCCCCAAGCCCACAGTGCTTGACTTCTCCGCATCCAAAGGCGTGAAATTCCTTGGCGACTTCAAGCCCTCTGTGAAGCCCGTTGAGAAGAAGGACGAAATGTTCGGCCTTACCCTCAACTGGTGGAACCAGCGCGTGTCGTTCACCCGCCGATTCAAGCTCACGGGCGCAAAAGCCAATGCCGTCATCAGCGGCCGCATCACCTACATGGCCTGCAACGACGAGAACTGCACGCCCCCCCGCACCGAGAACATCACTCTGAAAATCAAATAAGCAGTCAGTCCCCCACTCCTCTACGGCCGGCACGGAGCCCTCATGCTCACCGTCCGGCCATAGTTCTGCATTTCTTTACTTCACTATTTATCTATGAAGAAACTGTTTTCTTTATTCCTCACTGTCTTTGTCTTTGCACTCTCAGCATCGGCTGAGGTGGCCGACCCCGTAAAATGGACCATGGACGTCAAGGCCGATTCCCCTCAGTCAGGAACTATCACTTGGACCGCTGTCATAGAAAAGGGCTACCATATCTATGGCTTCCAGCAGATTGCCGACGGCCCCATAGCCACCACCATCAAACCGGCACCCGTCGAGGGCCTGACCCTGGTGGGCAACATCACGCCCTCGGAAGAGGCTGCTTCGCACTTCGACCCCATGTTCTCGCTCAACATCAGCGAGTGGCATGGCACCGTAACTTTCTCACAGCAGTATCAGCTGGCCGAGGGTGTGAAAGGCGTTACCCTCCATACTTCTGTCACATACATGGCCTGCACCGACAAATCGTGCCTGGCACCCAAGACTGTGGAGCTTTCAGCACCCATTGGCGACAGCGCAGCGGCGGCGGCTGCCGACAGCGTGGTGGAGGATTCAGAAAAGGATTCGGCTCTGATCAACGGTTCTGTCTCCGCAGGCTCCGAGGCCGACTCAGAATGGTGGCAGCCGGTTGACACCATGGCCTCTGACGAGGTGCCCCACCACCAGCTTCAGTCCATGTGGTCACTCCTGATCATGGGCTTCATCGGCGGCCTGCTGGCCCTGCTCACTCCCTGTGTGTGGCCCATGATTCCGATGACACTCAGTTTCTTCCTCAAGAAAACCAAGAACCGTGCCCGCTCCGTTGGCGACGCCCTTCTTTACGGCTTCTCCATCATTGTCATCTTCCTGGTGCTCGGCATAGCCATCACCCTGGCATTTGGCGCCGGCAAGCTCAACGAGATAGCTACCAGCGCAGTGTTCAACCTCATCTTCTTCGCCCTGCTGGTGGTGTTCGCCATCTCGTTCTTCGGCGCTTTCGACATCAAGCTCCCCGCCAAGTGGAGCAACGCTGTCGACAGCAAGGCCGAGTCGACCTCGGGCGTGCTCAGCATCTTCTTCATGGCCTTCACCCTGGTGCTGGTGTCGTTCTCATGCACCGGTCCCATCATCGGCACACTGCTGGTTGAGGCCGCTTCAAACGGTTCCATCATCGGTCCGGCCGTAGGCATGGGCGGTTTCGCACTGGGCCTGGCCGTGCCTTTCACCCTCTTCGCCTTCTTCCCCTCTCTCCTCAAGGAGATGCCCAAATCGGGTGGCTGGATGAACTCGGTGAAGGTGGTGCTCGGCTTCATTGAACTCATTCTCTCGCTCAAGTTCCTTTCTGTTGCCGACCTGGCATACGGTTGGCGCATCCTGGACCGCGAAGTGTTCGTGGCCCTCTGGATAGTGCTCTTCGCACTCCTGGGCATGTACCTGCTCGGCAAGCTGCGTTTCAGCCATGACTCGGAGCAGCGCCACACCTCGGTTGGCGGCTTCTTCATGGCCGTGGCATCATTCTCGTTCGCAGTCTACCTGCTGCCCGGCCTCTGGGGCGCACCCCTCAAGGCCATCTCGGCTTTCGCTCCCCCGCTGTCAACCCAGGACTTCAACCTCTATGGCGGCGAGTTCCGCGAGTTTGACGACTACGACGAAGGCATGCGCTATGCCGCCGAGCACTCCAAGCCCGTCCTGCTCGATTTCTCGGGCTATGCCTGCGTGAACTGCCGCAAGATGGAAGGCGCAGTGTTCGACACCGACGACGTGCGCGCCATCATCGACAAGGACTATGTGCTCATCAAGCTCATGGTGGACGACAAGACCCGCCTCGCCAAGCCCTACAAGGTGGAGGAAAACGGCAAACAGGTGAACATCAATACCGTAGGCGACAAGTGGAGCTACCTGCAGCGCCACAAGTTCGACATCAACTCCCAGCCCTACTATGTGCTGCTCGACAACCACGGCGCTCCCCTTGCCGCCCCGCGCGTGTACGACGAGAATGTGGCCGCATTCGTGGCATGGCTCAAGCAGGGTGTGGACGCTTACAAGGAAAAATCGAACGACTAACCTCAATCACTGAAACATGTCGCATTCCCAATCAGAAAAACTCGCAGCCTTCGGCCGCATAATCGATACTCTCGACATACTCCGCGTGAAGTGCCCATGGGACGCCAAGCAGACCAACGAGTCGCTGCGCCCCAACACCATCGAGGAGGCTTTTGAACTCTCCCAGGCTCTCTATGACAACTCTGAGGCCGACATCAAGAAGGAGCTCGGCGACGTGCTCCTGCACATTCTGTTCTACTCAAAGATAGCCGACGAAAAGGGGCAGTTCGACATTGCCGACGTCTGCGACTCGCTCAACGACAAACTCATTTTCCGTCATCCGCATGTGTTCGGCGAAGTGAAAGTCAACGACTCGCACGACGTGGAGACCAACTGGGAGAAAATCAAGCTGCGCGAACGCGGCGGCAACAAGTCGGTGCTCGCCGGCGTGCCCCGCGCCCTCCCTGCGCTGATCAAGGCCAGCCGCATCCAGGAGAAGGCCGCAAATGTGGGCTTCGACTGGGAACAGCCTGCAGAAGTCTGGGACAAAGTGCGCGAGGAACTCGGCGAGGCGCAGGCCGAAGCCGTGAAGGGCGACAAACAGGCTCTCGAAGCTGAATTCGGCGACCTGCTCTTTGCAGTCATCAATGCCGCTCGTCTCTACGGTGTCAATCCCGAGAACGCGCTGGAGCACACCAACCGCAAGTTCATCGACCGGTTCGAATTCATCGAGAAGCATGCCGCCGCCGAAGGGCGCAAGGTTTCGGAGATGACGCTCGCCGAGATGGACGAGCTGTGGAACCAAGCAAAAACCTCGGGACTGTGAAGGTATGCATCACCGAGAAACCGTCCGTAGCGCGCGACATTGCCGCCATTCTTGGCGCTGACCACCGCCAGGACGGTTTTTTCGAGGGCAACGGATTCCAGGTTACCTGGACATTCGGCCACCTGTGCTGCCTCAAGGAGCCTGACGACTACACCGAGGCCTGGAAGCGATGGAACCTGTCGTCGCTGCCAATGATTCCCGACAAGTTCGGCATAAAACTCATCCCCGACGCAGGCATCAAAAAGCAGTTCAAGGTCATCAAACAGCTAATCAAGCAGGCCGACTCGGTGATAAACTGCGGTGATGCCGGGCAGGAGGGCGAACTGATCCAGCGGTGGGTGATGCAGAAGGCCGGCATCAAGTGCCCGGTGCAGCGCCTGTGGATTTCGTCGCTCACCGACGAGTCCATCCGCAAAGGATTTCAGGAACTGAAGCCCGAAAGCGATTACACCAACCTGTACTATGCCGGACTGTCCCGCGCCATCGGCGACTGGGTGCTCGGCATGAATGCCACACGCCTGTACACCCTCAAATACACCTCGCAGCGCGGACACCTGCTGTCGGTGGGCCGCGTGCAGACCCCCACCCTGGCCATCGTTGTGGAGCGTCATAAAGCCATACGCGACTTTGTGCCCGAGCCCTACTGGGAGCTGCGCACCCTCTACCGCGGCGCCAATTTCAACGCCGCATCGGGCCGCTATGCCAGCCGCGAGGAGGCCGAAGCAGCACTGCTCAAGGTGACAGGACAGCCGCTCATCATCAACGACATTTCCGATAAGAAAGGCCGCGAGGCGCCTCCTCGCCTGTTCGACCTCACATCGCTGCAGGTGGAGTGCAACCGCCGCTGGGGATGGACCGCCGACGACACTCTGAAGCTCATCCAGTCGCTCTACGAGAAGAAGGTAACCACCTACCCGCGCGTCGACACCACCTATCTGCCGGACGACGTGTACACCAAAGTGCCCGACATTCTGCGACGCATGACTCCCTATGCGTCTGTCACCGCCCCGGTGCTCGCCGGCAAACTGCCCAAGAGCAAGAAGGTGTTCGACAACTCGAAAGTCACCGACCACCACGCCATCATCCCCACCGGCGAGTCGCCGGCCGCACTTGTAGGCAACGAGCGGCTCATGTACCACCTCATCGCTCTGCGCTTCATCGCCGCATTTTATCCCGACTGCACATTCATGGCCACCACGGTCCTTGCATCGAGCAACGATGTGAAGTTCAAGGCCACGGGCAAGGTGATCACCGACCAGGGATGGCGCGTGCTGTTTGCCAAGGACGACAAAGACAGCGCCGAAAAGGCCATTTCAGACAGCAAGGAGCAGGACGAAGCCGTTCTGCCGCAGTTCGCTGTGGGCGAAAGCGGCCCCCACCAGCCGTCGCTTCAGGAGAAATCGACTCAGCCGCCAAAACTCTTCACCGAGGGCACCCTTCTCCGCGCCATGGAGACCGCCGGCAAGGCCGTTGACGACGAGGAGCTTCGCGAAGCCATGAAGGAGAACGGCATAGGACGCCCGTCAACCCGCGCCAACATCATCGAGACCCTATTCAAGCGCGGATACATACGGCGCGAGCGCAAAAACATCCAGGCCACTGAAGCCGGCATTGCCCTCATCGAGACCATCCACGACGAGCTCATCAAAAGTCCCAAGCTCACCGGCCTGTGGGAGAACAAGTTGCGCCGAATCGAAACGGGTCAGTATTCCGCCACTGAGTTCATTGACGAAATCAAGGCGATGGTCAACACCATTGTCATGAATGTGTTGAATGACAATTCGGGACGGAAAATCGAAACTGTCCTCGAGCAGCCGCAGTCGGCCAAAAAGGCGGCCAAGAAACCGTCCAAGTCAAAAGCACAAGCCGACGGCACCGAAAAGCCCAAACGCGCCCCGCGACGCAAGAAGGATGTGGCCGAATTTGCCGACATCAAGTGTCCGAAGTGCGGCAAGGGCGTGATAGTGAAGGGGCACACTGCCTACGGATGCTCACGCTTCCGCGAGGGTTGCGACCTGAAGATGACTTTTGAGCGTTACGGAGCCGACCTTTCGCCGCAGGACCTGAACAAGCTGATAGAGAGCATAAAACGCCAGAAGAAAAAGAACTCCAAATAGCAATGAACTCACTATGTGGTCCATCATTGAGTCTGTTATCGTAGCCGTGATTGTCAGCGCCGCAGTGGTAATCGTGGCGGTGAAGGCTGTGCGTGCATGGCGCCGACGCAACAATCCGGGCTGCTCATGCGGCTGCTCATCCTGCCCCATATCCCAGAAGTGCGACAGCCCGAAACGCAACAACGGCGCCAATGACAAGAAATAGTGCATCGCTAATATTGCCTATACACCACCCATCTTTGACACCTTGTAGGATGTAATAATGCCGTTAGCGGTTGGTTTACAACGGCTAACGGCATTTTTGCTTTTTCGGACTTTGTGCTATATCGGGGCCTTTGTCATGGCGATTATCGATTTAAGCTTCTTTAACAGGATGATTTCTGTGTCGAGTCTGAAGCCGCTGATTTCAAAGAGTTTGTCGGTGAGGTCTGTCCGCCTGAAGGTCGGGATGTAGCCCTCGGACTGGACGTGCAGCGCATTCATATCACGCAGTGTGTCCATGATATGGTCGGTGGTAAAGTTCTCTCCGAGACGGTGTTCGAGAACCCTGTAGAGGAACAGTGCCACGAAGCACAGGGCGAAGTGGGCTCTGACGGCTTTGTCGGTGCGGTGATACACCGGTCTGGCCTTCATCTGCGTCTTCATGATTCGGAAAGATTCTTCGATTTCCCATCGGGCCCGGTTGATTCGGAGAAGGTCGGCTATGGTGTGGTGCCTCCGGCCCAGCCGGTCGGTGTATTCCTCGAGGTTGGTGCACACGGCGTAAAATCCGTCGTATTTCTGGTCTTCATCCACTCGTTCGTAGTCGATTGAGTATCCGGCGTCAATTTCGGCCGGTTCTCCGTCTGCCGTGCATTTTTCCTTCTTGATTAGGCTTCGGAAGTTCTTGGGAGATTCTGCAGCGTTGCCGTTTCTGATGGCTTTTTCTGCCTTGCTTATATTCTGCTGGCGCTTCATGCGCTGATATTCACGGTATTTCAGGGAAAAGGACACGATGCAGCGTTGTTCGAGCTCCACGGTGTTTCCCGTGTCGCTGTCCTTCACCCGGCTCTTATACCATCTTTCTTTGTAGAACACCAGGTCATGGTAGGCGTCGTAGTTCCCGGGATTGCATATCTCTGACAGGGTATATTCCGTGTCGGCGTCGTTGGGAAGGCGCCATCCGTCGCCGGCCATCGCCCATGTCTTGATCAGCCCCGGATCCTGCTTTGTCTTATTGCTGTCGGGCAGCGTCCTGACGGACTGGACCGTGATGAACTTGCGCCGGTCGGTGTCGTTGTACAGACGGTTGTTCGCCGACGAAAGACCTGCGTCCGTGCACATTATGAACTCTTCGATTTGCATCTTCTCCCCGATCATTTTCTCAAGGGGACGCAGAGTGGTCTGCTCGTTGGTGTTGCCCGGGTTTATGTTGAAGGCCAGCGGCAGTCCGTCGGCGTCCATGAAGATGCCCATCTGCACAATCGGGGTGCGTCGGTTCTCCTTTGACGCCCCGGGGCGCCGCAGATCCGTTTCGGCCACCGACTCGAAGAAGAAATTGGTGCAGTCGTAATAGATGACGGAAGTGTTGCGGTTCAGCAGGTCTTTGGAATAATGGAACAGCCTTTGCTGCAGATAGTCCAGATTGCGTTCCACAACTATGAGCGCACGGTATATCTGGTGGAGTCTTACCGGTTTTACCAGTGCGAGCGTCGAGGCCAGTTTCCATGTCTCGAGCTTAGATGCGGGCCACAGTATGCGGCACAGCACTATCTGGCGCACAATCTCGCCAAGGTCGAAAGTAATCCTGCTCCGGCGCTCCATGCCGTCGCAGATGCGGTCGATGCCGAGCTCGTGATATAATTTGTTGAGAGTCAGGTATCCGATGTTGAACGATCGTTGTTCATCCTTATTTATCACCTTATCCGGACAGTATGTCACAGTGACTTTGCGGCGGTTCTCCTTCTCGTGGGCGTTCTCCAGTTCGACCTGGGCTTTGGCCCATGCGAAAGCATCGGAGACCCCTTCACGTTCACGAATCTCAGCGAGCGTGCCGAGACGGCGCACGTTTTTACTCGTGGCCTTCCCGTTTTTGTCGCGGTAACCCTTTACTATATAGAATATTTTGCCCTCGACGGGCTTGTTGGAGCTTAAATACATATCGGTCAGTACATACAACAATATAGTACAAAGGTACAAAATAAAATTGACATACACAAATTTTGTATGCCATTAATTTTCAAGAAATTTTAAGTCCCAAATTCTAATAGCCTCGTATCGAAAGTGTCAAAGACCCGCGGGGCGGCTTTTGCTCGTCACCTCACAAAAGCCGCCTCTATGGAAAACTATAAAGTACCAGGCGTGAGTAGGGAACTTATAGTCTTAGCATGATTAGCTGTTATCTGCGGAAATAATCTGCGAAAATAATTCCGGCTATAATTTGTTGGGGTGGGAAAAAATAACTAATTTTGTGGTCACCATGCGGCAGTAATAATATACATACCAACACGAGTTAGGAATCCTGTAGCTCTCTCATGCTACGAGGAGGTATTAAAAGGTGCGTTCCGACAACGCATCTAATGTAGTATATTATTGCTTAATCCAAATGAATATTATAAATTTATGAATTCTTGCTCACATTGATGCAGGAAAAACTTCCGTAACCGAGAATCTGCTGTTTGCCAGCGGAGCAACGGAAAAGTGCGGCCGCGTGGATAATGGTGACACCATAACAGACTCTATGGA
>JAXJRL010000044.1:0-13581 GCA_036310635.1 Muribaculaceae bacterium
ATGTAGGGACGCTCGGTCCGAGCGTCCTGGGGACGCGATAAATAGTGTCCACCCCGGGATGGCCGCCCTGGGACCTTCGAAGAAGGCCCAGTAGGTCCTTAAGGCCCGACCGCCCATCCCACCAAACGAACAAAATAAACTCAAAAATAAACCAAAGTAACACTAACACACCATTAAAACAATGTTTAAGAAAGTCATCATTGCTTTAGCAATCGCAGTGGCTGTCCCCTTCGTGGCTGCCGCTCAGAAGTTCGGCACAGTCGACGTCAACACCATCTTCAGCGCTATGCCCGAGACAACTGCCGCACAGACCCAGATTACCGAAGCCTCCAAGAAATACGAGGATGAGTTCAAGAAACTCCAGGAAGAAGTTGACAAAAAGCTCCAGGAGTTCCAGGGCCTCGCTCAGGACACCCCCGAATCCATCAAAGAGCGTCGCATGCAGGAAGTGCAGGAGCTCTCAATGAAAGCCGACCGCTTCCGTCAGACCGCCTCTGAGGACCTCCAGCGTCAGCAGCAGCAGCTCATGGCCCCCATCGAGCAGAAGATCATGGACGCCATCAAGGCCGTAGGCCAGGAAGGCTCCTACACCTTCATCTTCCAGGCCGGTCTCCCCGCATACGCCGGCTCCGACGTTACCGACGTTACTGCACAGGTCAAGAGCAAACTCGGCCTCAAGTAATCACGTCATCTAACACATCCCTTAGATAACATCCTCCAACGGCCCCGAACCTCCTCAATCAAGTTCGGGGCCGTTTATTATTAATATGGCTGAAACGCCGTAATGTTCTAATTATGAGATACTCATCATATCCACTCAACGCTCCTGATGCGAAGGATGGCGAGCCAAATACTGTGATTATACCCGAGCCTGAATCATACAAGGACGTTTTTCAACTCATCGATAGCGATTTTTATAGAACGAGAGGGCATCACACATCGGCTTGGTCCATCATGTTGTGGATTCTGAGGCATCCATTGTCTATTGAGCCGTTATTCCGTTTAGCCCATTATAAAGGCTTATTTCAGCCTCTTGCAGTTTTCTTGTTCAACCGGTGCAAGAAACGTCGTAATATCTATTTCCCCGAAACCACCAAAGTAGGTTTTGGACTCTATTACGGACATGCCATGTGCATGGTTATAAATGGTGGAACAGTCATCGGCAATAATGTATGCCTGTCGCAATTTATAAACATTGGCACAAATCATAACACTCCGGCCACAATCGGTGACAACGCCTACATAGGTCCGATGTCAAGCATAATAGAGGATGTACACATTGGTTCGAACGCTACTATAGGAGCTGCTGCGGTGGTGGTAAAGTCCGTTCCGTCAAATGCCACAGTAGTAGGCAATCCTGCAAGGGTAGTCAACTATAATTCCCCGGCCCAATTCATAGCCAACCCATACCCCCTCCCCAAATAACCTCCAATAATTTCATTTAAAATACCCCAAGTTCGTCCTTTAAGCTATTATTTTCAGCGTCACATAGTACATATGTTTAGCCGTCTTAAAAAGATTGTCAAAGCTTTCTGCAAGGCCATTCAAAGATTTTTTGACTTCAGTTGGAACGGACCAAATCTCGGAGAAATTTCTGTGGCTTGCCGGCTGAAGAACTTGGATGTCAAGCTATACACAGTCTTAAATGATGTAAGGTTACAAAATCACAACCGAACCACACAAATTGATCATATCGTTGTTTCACCTTATGGGCTGTTTGTAATTGAAACAAAGGATTACAGCGGCAAAATCTATGGAGGTTATGATTCCCAGATTTGGAAGCAATACATTGGCCATGAATCTTATAGAATATACAATCCAAGATTGCAGAATTTAGGACATATTAAATTCTTGATTGAGAAATTCCCTCAATTGCAAAAATATAGCTCTCATATACACTCTATAGTGGTATTTACATATTCTTCCGAACTGAAATTGCGTAGTGATTATAATGCAGAGATTGATGTAATGCGGCCGAATAATATACTTTGGCATATCAAGACATTTACAGAAGAGATTATAACGCAAGAGGAATGTAACGCCATCGCCGATGCAATTCGTAATGCCAATATCGATGATCCAGAATGGCTAAGTCAACACAAAGTTAACGTAACCAAAGCTGCGAATTTAAACAGAGCGAAACTCCTGAACGACGTGTGTCCGCGGTGCGGAGGAAAATTGGTTGAGCGTGCAGGCAGGTATGGCAATTTTTATGGTTGCTCCAACTATCCAAATTGTCGTTTTACAAGGAATAAATGGGAATTGTAATTCGGTGCTTTTAAAATAGCATAAAAAAGATTGCTTTCTGAAAGACTGTGGTTAATTAGGGTTAAGGTTAAGCCTTTTTATTGTCACTGCTACAATACTTTACCCTTTTTGCAGTTATAATTGCGTACACTTCAGGATCAGATGTCCTGTTTGCGGCGCGAATTTTTTGGGCTTCCAAATCTCGCCCTTCCAAATCTCGCCTTTCCATTATCCTTTATCCGGGAAAACATGCCTTGATGCAAATTGATGCATTGCCTTTATCCCATTTCCAGACACACCTTTATCGAATTTTTCTCTTATAAGCTGATTATGCACTTCGGACAACACTCATCTGCTGTCTTCTCATCCATCCTCCGCAAGCTAAGTCTGCCCCTTATGCTGGCCTTCGCCGTGCTATGCCCTGTGCACTCTGCATACGCAGCAGAGCCGCTGGCAACATCGGCCGGGAGCGTGCTCTTTCCCGAGTACGAGCGCTATTTTCGCATCAAGTCTAACGCCTTGGTCAATGCCGCACTCGTTCCCAACATCGGTGTAGAGGCCGCTTTCGACAAGCATTTCTCGTTCGAGGCACAGCTCATGTACTCGCCGTTCACCGTAGCCCGCAATTACAAGCTGCGGATACTGGCCACTCAGCCCGAGCTGCGCTACTGGACCCGCGACAACAAGTCCGGACATTTCGTTGGCGTGCACTGCACCGTGGCGGGCTTCAATGTGGCCTTCAACGATGTCCGCTACCAGGATCCCAACCATGCCCTCTGGGGCGTGGGCCTGTCTTATGGCTGGAGCCGATTCCTTGACAAGCGTCGCCGCTGGTCAGTCGAGTTCATGGTGGGCGTCGGCTATATGAACTACTCCTACGATGCCTATTGCAACGTGCCCAACGGCCAGAAAATAGGTTCCGGTGGAGGCGGCTACTGGGGACTGACCAAGGCCGGCATCTCTTTCTCATACAACATCGGTTGCCACCGTAAAAAATAACCTTTCAAACCATCACACCCAACACAAGGATGAATCGTCATACACGCACATATTCCCGTCTACGTCAGCGCCTCGGTGCTCTGATGGCGTTGCTTGCGGTGGTTTCAGGCATGGCTGTGTCGTCATGTGACAGCACAATCCACGAATACCCCGACGCGCCTTGCAGCAACAACGTGCGCCTCGCCATCATACCGATCGCCGACCATCAGGCACCTCCCGTCCGGTTCCGCGAACTGACATATTCCAACGACTGGAAGCTCTCCGAACGCCCACTTTCGCCCGAACCGTCGCCGAACTTCGCCGTGCCCGCCGACTCCCGCTCCCGCATTGTCCTCGAAGTGCTGCGCATAGTTGAAGACCGCAACGGCGAGTCGCACCAGCTTGTATCGAGGCGAGTTGTCTCACTCGACGCTTTCGTCGATCCCCTTCGCGACACTGTGTCGTTCTCCCTCCCCGAGGGCCGTTACAAAGTCCTGGCATGGAGCGACCTCCACACCGAAGCCGAGGTCCCATACTCAGCCGACGACCTCAGGAACATTCGCTATGATTTCGAAAACATGCCCCTGCCACCCGACCGCAAGGCCGCACTCTGCGCCAGCCTCGACGTCACCCTCTCGCGTGGCACTCCCAACTGCTCCGCGCCCGCATCCTGCCCCGTGCAAGTAGTGGAGATGCATCTGTCGCGGCCCACCGCGCGCTACAGCGTCATCGCCACCGGCGGCTGTCCGTATTCAGGTCCCGTCACCGCCAAAGTGGTCTACCGCCAGTATGTCAGCGTGGGCTACAACACCCTCACCGCCGAGACCAACAGCTTCGTGAACCAGTACAGCTTCAACTGCGTGCTGCCGGTTGTACCGACTGCCCATCAGGAGCTCGAGATTCTCGCTGACCACATTCTTGTGGCTGACGGCAAAGTGGACTACGTGAAGGCCGACTTCTATTTCTTCGACGCAGCCGGCCGGCAGATCTCCTGCGCCAGGGACATTGAGATTCCCTTGCGCGCGTCCTATGAGACCGTGCTCCGCGGACCCTTCCTGAACAGCAGCGTCACCGACGGCGGCGACGTGAGCATCGACGACAACTTTGCCGGCGAAATCATTGTCCCCCTCCGTTCGTCGGCATTCCCCAACCAACTGAATTTATAATCATTACAAGATAAATTTCCAACCAACACACATTTCCAATATTATTTATGTTAACAGCAAAAAAACTTCTGTTCTCCACCCTCGCACTGGGTGCCATGCTCACCTCATGCAGCAGCGACGAGAACCTCATTGAAGGCAACGGCACCGACCTTGTGACCTTCTCTGTCAATGTCCCCGACATGCTCGAGAGCCGCGCCGGATTCGGCGAGAACTCAAGCAGCGCCATGGGTGGCATCACCAACGTGGACATGACCAGGTACGACCTCCGCTATCAGCTCGCCGTTTTCTCCGAGGATGGTGAAATGGTCGTCGCCCCCAAGATGAAGGTGGTCGACTCCTATCAGCCCGTCACCTACGACTTCCGCCTTACCCCCAACCGCAACTACCAGGTGGTTGTCTGGGCTGACTTTGTAAACCAGGGCAGCACCACCGACCTGCACTATTCCACCGCCGACCTCCAGAACATCACATGCCTCGACGACCTGGCCACCTCGCTCAACGACGAGAGCCGCGACGCCTACTTCATCACCAAGGCGTTCGCCACCACCGCCGAGAATGCCAACCAGTCGCTCACCCTCAAGCGTCCCTTCGCTAAGCTCCGCTTCGTGACCACCGACTGGAACATGGAAGGCCTCGAGATGCCCGACAACTTCAAGGTAGAGTACTACGGCGGCAAGCGCTTCACCGGAATCAACGCCCTCACCGGCGCAGCAACCTCCGAGGACCTCGCTGCCACCGCCGACGGCACCAAGGTATACACTGGCGCAATCAACAAAGCCCAGAAGGAATACGCCCTCAGCTACGATGCCGCCGACAACAACCGCACCCTCTTCGTGGACTATCTGATGACCGACCTCACAGAGCAGACCCCCATCCACCTCTCCTTCGAGGCCCTCGACGGCGAAAAGTCAATTGCCCGCCACGACCTCAAGACCAACGTGCCCATCAAACGCAACTGGCTCACCACCATCATCGGCAACTCACTGTCCGTAGGCTCGAAGTTCGAGATTAAGATTCAGGAGGAGTTCGAGAACGAGTGGATTGTGGCCGGCGAGTGGTGGAATCCCCAGGGTCTCAACATCGTAGAGCCCCGCTACAACGCCGCCACCAAGACCTACCACGTCTCCACCCGCGACGAGTTCGCATGGTTCGCCGCCGTCGACACCGCCGCCACCAGCGCCGCAGGCCGCACCGTGCAGAACGCCGAGAAGCTCGCCGGCAAGACCATCAGCATCGACGCCGACATCGACATGAGCGGCATCGACTGGCAGCCCATCTACACCCAGGGCGAAACCACCTACACCGTCCTCGGCAACGGCCACACCCTGCGCAACTTCTCGCTCAACGGCAAATTCGGCGCCATCTACGAGTATAAGCTGTCCACCATCACCCTGGGCACCTACAACGCCTACACCGGCATCTGGGGCAAGTTCGAGGGCACCATGAAGGACCTCACCTTCGAGAACATCACCATCAACGGTCGCAGCGACGACGCCACTCACGTTGACCTCGAGGGCAACCCCGTGGACCACAGCAAGGAGACCGCCTACTTCGCCGGCGTGATCGGCTACACCGGCGCCAACTACTCCACCAAGGTGAACATCTCCAACATCACCGTCCGCCACATCGACATCGACGCCTCAGCCAAGACCACCACTCAGAACGTGGGCGGATTCATCGGCTGGATTGGCATCGGCGGCGGCGACACCTGGATCGATAACTGCCACGTGCAGTTCGCCAACCTCCACGGCGGCAACCAGATCGGCGGCCTCGTAGGCCAGGTCAAGTCAGGTCGCTACGTGGGCATCAAGAACAGCTCCGCCAGCAACATCACCATCCACCGCGCCAACAAGTACTACTCCGGCTCCACCACCGTCTCCGGCTTCATCGGCCAGATCAACGAGGGCAACGGCATGGAAATCTTCAAGTGCGCCGAGCCTCAGAACATCACCTACAAGCTCGAAACCGGTGAGGTTGTGGACGACTACACCCCCAAGTCGCCCTTCTACGGCAACTGCACCAAAAACGTCGGCAACATCAAGTTCACTCCCATCGAGGACACTCCTGCCGGCAGCACCCCCGCTGAATAATCAGCACTTCCCTTAACCTAACCGTTAACAACACCCGGCCCCGGGACTCTTGCCATAGAGTCCCGGGGCCGATTGTGTTTTACTGTGGGGTGGGGCGTCAGTTCAGACGGAACTTGGCCGTGGAGAGGATGCGGTCGGAGGCGGTGCCCACCTGGGCCACAAACTCACCCGGCTCGGCTACCCACTGGTGCTTCTCGGCGTCGAAGTAGCTCAGGTCCTCCGGGCTGACAGTGAAGGTCACTGTCTTGGTCTCGCCGGGCTGCAGGAACACCTTGCTGAAGCCTTTAAGCTCCTTGGCGGGGCGCATCACCGTGCACTTGGGGTCGGTGATATAGAGCTGCACCACTTCCGCGCCGGCCACCTTGCCGGTGTTGGTCACGGGCACGCTGACGGTCAGGCTCTCGCCGGCATTGACGGCGCTGCGGTCGGCCGTGGCCTTGCCCAGGTCGAAGGTGGTATAGCTCAGACCGTGGCCGAAGGCGTACAGAGGCTTGATCTTCTTGGTGTCGAACCAGCGGTAGCCCACCAGTATGCCCTCGCGGTAGTTCACGTCCCAGATGTCCTCATTGGCGCGCTTGGTGCCGGGATAGTCGCCCATTGCGTGGGCACCCACGTCGGTCAGCGACACGGGGAAGGTGAACGGCAGTTTGCCCGACGGGTTGACCTTGCCGTATATCACGTCGGCAATCGAGTTGCCGGCCTCTGAGCCCAGGAACCATGCCTGCACCACTGCCGGAACGTCCTTCGCCCACGGCATGGCCACGGCGTTGCCGCTAACGTTGACCACCACCAGGTTCTTGTTGGCCTTGGCCAGCGCCTTGATCACCTCGTCCTGGCCGTAAGGCAGTTCCAGGCCGGCGCGGTCGGAGTCCTCGCAGTCCTGATGGGCGCTCTTGTTCAGGCCGCCCACGAATATCACATAGTCGCTGTTCTTGGCCTCGCGGACAGCCTCGGCTATCAGCTCCTCGGCGCTGCGGCTCTCGCTCAGGTCCTGGCCGGTGGTCACGCCGTTGTATTCGCCGGTTACGTCGCCCACATAGCCGCGCACCCAGTCGACGGTCACGTCGGGACCGGCGGCGGCACGCAGGCCGTCGACGGGCGACACCTCGCGCTGCACCTTCAGCGACGACGAACCGCCGCCCACAGTCATCATCTTCACGGCATTCTCGCCCACCACCAGCACGCGCTTCTTGCCCGTCGGGGCTATGGGCAGCACGCCGCCGCGGTTCTGAAGCAGAACAATGGCCTCGTCGCCTATGCGGCGGGCGGCATCGTAGTGCTCGTCGGAGCACAGACTGCCGAAGGGACGGTTGGGGTTCATCGCCGTGCGGAAAATGGTGCGCAGCACGCGGCGCACCTTGTCGTCGAGCTCCTTGGTGCCCACTTTGCCTTCCTTGATGAGCTTCTTGTAGGGCTCGGCCAGGTAGTAGTTGTCGTAGGCGTTGCTGCGGCCGTTCGACAGACCGTTGGTCCATGAGCCGAATTCCATGTCCATGCCGTTGGTGATGGCCTGCTCGGTGTTGTGAACGCCGCCCCAGTCCGACACCACGGCGCCGTCAAAGCCCCATTCGCCCTTCAGTATGTCGTTGAGCAGATACTGGTTGTGGCACAGGTGCTGGTCCTTGTACAGGTTGTAGGCCGCCATCACTGTCCATGTGCCGCCCTCCTGCACGCCTTTTTTGAACGCCGGCAGGTATATCTCGTAGAGGGTGCGGTCGTCAACCACCACGTTCGATGTGTGACGGTTCACCTCGTTGTTGTTCAGCGCGAAGTGCTTCAGGCAGGTGGCCACGCCGTTGCTCTGCACGCCCTTGATGTAGGGCACCACCATCTCGCCGGCCAGGTAGGGGTCCTCGCCCATGTACTCGAAGTTGCGGCCGTTGAGCGGCGTGCGGTATATGTTCACACCCGGGCCCAGCAGGATGCTCTTGTTGCGGTAGCGAGCTTCCTCGCCTATCGACTTGCCGTAGAGGGCGGCCATGTCGCGGTTCCAGGTGGCGGCCAGGCCCGTCAGCGCCGGGAAGGCCACGCACGAGTCGTTGGTCCAGCCGGCCTGCTCCCATTCGTCCCACATCACCTCTGGGCGCACTCCGTGGGGGCCGTCCGTGGTCCACACTTCGGGGATGCCCAGGCGCTTCACGCCCGGCGAGCAGAATTTCGACTGCGCGTGCAGCACGGCTATCTTTTCATTCAGGTTCATTCGGCTGAGCGCATCCTCTACGCGCACATCCAGCGGCTTGGTGGCGTCGAGATAGGCGGCCGTTTCGGCCTGCGCTCCCATGGCGCCGAGGGTTATGCCCAGCGCCATCACGGCAATTTTCTTCATTGGTTTGATTGGTATTTGGTTAGAGGTTTTAAATGTATACTGCGTTATGTATGGGGGCGTCTTGTTCGGCATTGATTTTGGTTATGATGTCGGTCATGATTGGTCAGAGTGGTACCGGCACCCCCGGGATGGAGATTTTAAGGATGAGAACGTGCGTTCACTCCGCAAAATTACTCAAAAACTGCTATTCGGCCAAATCAAATTTCCTCCGCCCGCGAACTTTTTCCCCTCTCGCGCGCTTTATAAATTTGTGGAAAAGCAAGGAAAACATATAACAGCCCCGCTGGTCGAATTTCGCCGCGTCACCGCCCTGCCCACGCTCATGCACTGGCGCGCGGAGGTCATTGCCGCCGTCTTCGGCCAGGAGCCGTCGGCACGCCTCCTCGTGGCCAACCGCAGCTACTTCCGCCAGCACACCGCCGACGGCTCGCTCTACGCCTGCATCGCCTCCGTCGACGGCACCGACTGCGCCTGCGGGGCCATCTGCTTCGGCGCCGAGCTCCCATCGCCCGACAATCCCTCGGGCCTCACCGCCTACTTCATGAACATCTACGTGCGCCCCCAGTTCCGGGGCCGCGGCATCGCCCGCGCCCTCATGGCCCACCTCATCGCCGAGGCCCGTGACCGCGGCTGCACCAAACTCTGGCTCGAGTCCACCCCACAGGCCTACCACCTCTACCTCCGGCTCGGCTTCCGCCCCTTCCACGACATCCTCCACCTCCCCACCTAATCGAAGTGTTGTCTCCCCCCCCTCCGGCTCTTTACCTCGGTTTAAAGACAACTTGTCTGGTCAGCTCCTAATTTGCTGGCATATTTGATAATCGTGTGGTGAAAATTTTGTATTTTTGCAATCTAAACGATATTGAGTATGACGAAGGATGAGCTACTTTTGCGCCTTAAGGGTTGCGAGTGGAATGACTTCGAGGTCAAAGAAGCCTCAGGAGGCCTTCCAAAATCCATGTGGGAGACCGTTGGAGTCATATATCCATTGGCTGTGAAAAGTGGTCAGAACGAGGTGGTCAGAAAAGGTGGTCGGATAAATAACGATTCTGATGGCTTGGGTGCTGATAGACAAGCGTATATCTCGGCTAATAGTGGTCAGAACGAGGTGGTCAGAAAAAGTGGTCGGATTCAAGGCGAGGAAACCAGAACCAAGATTGTTGAAGCAATGCGTAGGAAGCCTGAGATCTCACGCCGCGAGCTTGCCGAAATCGTTGGAATCTCGCCATCGGCAATTCAGAAACATGTTGAGTTTCTCAAAGAAACTGAAATAATTGTCAGGCTTGGCAGTGACCGAAAAGGATTATGGAAGGTCTTGAAATAGAGATTTCCTGTTATTTTGAATCAAATTAAATAAGACTCATAAGCATGAATATGTGCAGTTATGATTTGGCTGTGATCGGGGGCGGCGCCATGGGCGGTGCCCTGGTGCGCGGCCTTGCCGCTTCGGGCTTCGACATGGCCCGCGTCACAGTGTCTAATCCCCATACCGACCGCCTTGACCCGCTCGCGGAACTGGGCGCAAAAGTCACCACCGACAATGTGGCTGCCGCCCGGGCTGCCGACCTGGTGGTGGTGGCCGTTAAACCCTGGATTCTCCCCTCAGTGGCCGAGCAGCTGCGTCAGGTCCTTGCCGACGGGCGCCGCGAGGTGTGCGCCATCGTGGCCGGAGTGTCGGCCGCCGACCTGCGCGCCATGTTCCCCGGGGCCGCGTCGCTCTCCATTGCCATGCCCAACACGGCCATGGCGCTGGGCGAGTCCATGACCTTCCTGGTTTCGGCCCAGGGCGACCATATCTATGCCGCCGACGCCTTTGCCCGTGTGGGCCACTCGCTCGACATCGAGGAGCGCCTCCTGCCCGCCGCCATGGCCCTTGCCTCGTGCGGCATAGCCTATGCCCTGCGCTATGTGCGCGCCGCGGTCGAGGGCGGTGTGCAGCTCGGTTTCCGCGCCGCCGAGGCCCAGGCTATAGTGGCCGAGACGCTCCGCGGTGCAGCCGCTCTACTGGACCAGCCCGGCGCACATGCCGAGGCCGAGATTGACAAGGTTACAACCCCCGGCGGCATAACCATCCGCGGTCTCAACGCCATGGAGCGCGCAGGCTTCACCAACGCCGTTATCGCCGGACTAATCGAAAGCGCCAAGTGATGAAACGCATAGTAGTGAAAGTGGGCAGCAACGTGCTCACGCGCCCCGACGGCATGCCCAATGTCACCAACATGTCGGCGCTCGTTGACCAGATCGCCGCCATCCACGCCAAGGGCTACGAGGTGGTGCTGGTGTCGAGCGGCGCCGTGGCCTGCGGACGCGGTGTGTTCACGCCACGGAAGCAGCTCGACTCCGTGGCCTCGCGCCAGCTCTTCTCCGCCATCGGCCAGATTCAGCTAATCAACCTCTACCAGCAGCTGTTCCGCAGCTACGGCATTGTCATCGGCCAGGTGCTGACGCAGAAGGAGGACTACGTGGGCCGCAACTCCTACCAGAACCAGCGCAACTGCCTGCTGTCCATGCTCGACAACAACGTGATCCCCATCGTCAACGAAAACGACACGGCATCGCTCACCGAGCTGATGTTCACCGACAACGACGAGCTCTCCGGCGTGATCGCCACCATGGTCGAAGCCCAGATGCTGGTGATCCTCACCAACGTTGACGGCATTTACACCGGCGAGCCCTCCGACCCGGCCTCGCGGCTCATAGCCGAAGTGGCGCCCGAGGACAGCCTCGACGCCTATGTGGTCCAGTCCAAGAGCAGCTTCGGACGGGGCGGCATGGGCACCAAGTGCTCGCTGGCGCGTCGCGTGGCCTCGCACGGTGTGGCCGTGGCAATTGCCCGCGGCGACCGCGCCCATGTTCTCGAGGACATCCTCGAGCGCCCCGACACCGTGCCCCACACCCATTTCTCCCCGTGGCCCGACCGTAAACCCAATCCCCTCAAACCGCTCTGAACGCACCACCCCCGTCATGCAACAATCCGACTATACACCCATCTTCCTGGCCGCCCGCAGGGCCTCGCGCACTCTGCTCGCCACCACCGACGCCCAGCGCTCCCGGGCCATCGCAACCCTGGCCCGGCTCGTCGACGAAAACACCGACCAGCTTCTCGAGGCCAATGCCGCCGATCTCGCCGCCATGGACCCCGCTAACCCGCTCTACGACCGCCTGCGCCTCACTCCCCGGCGCCTGGCCGACATCGCCGCCGACCTCCGCCATGTGGCCTCGCTGCCCTGCCCCCTGGGCGAGGAGGTGGAGCACCGCACCCTGCCCAACGGCATAGACCTGCGCCGCGTCCGTGTGCCTTTCGGCGTGATAGGCGTGGTCTACGAGGCGCGTCCCAATGTCACTTTCGACGTGTTCTCGCTCTGTCTCAAGAGCGGAAACGTGTCGGTGCTCAAGGGCGGCCACGATGCCGAGCACTCCAACCAGGCCGCCATCTCCCTCATCCGTCAGGCACTGGCCACCAACGGCTTGCCCCGTGAAGCCTGCACGCTCATGCCGTCGTCGCACGATGCCACAGCCGCAATGCTCTCCGCAGTGGGATATATCGATGTGTGCATACCCCGAGGCGGCCGACGTCTCATCGACTTTGTGCGCCAGACGGCAAAGATACCCGTCATCGAGACCGGTGCCGGAGTGGTGCATGCCTACTTCGACTCCGAAGGCTCGCTGCCCATCGGCCGCGCCGTGGTCACCAACGCCAAGACACGCCGCGTCAGCGTGTGCAACGCCCTCGACACCCTGCTCGTGAGCCGCGACCGCCTCGCCGACCTGTCGCAGCTCTGCGCCGACCTTGCCGCCAAGGGCGTGGAGATCCATGCCGACGCCGAGGCCATGGCCGCATTGAGCGGTTCCTATCCCGCCCGGCTCCTTGTGCCGTCCGACGCCGATTGCTGGGGACGCGAATGGATGGACATGAAGATGGGCCTGCGCACCGTAGCCGACGCCGACGAGGCCATGGCCCACATCGCAGCCTACGGCTCCGGCCACAGCGAGTCGATAATCACCGAGAACGCCGCCACCGCCGACCGATTCCGCAACATGGTCGACGCCTCGTGCGTCTACGTCAACCTGCCCACCAGCTTCACCGACGGCGGCCAGTTCGGCCTCGGCGCCGAGATAGGCATCTCCACCCAGAAACTCGGCCCCCGCGGACCCATGGGCCTCCGCGAGATCACCACCACCAAGTACCTCCTGACCGGCCACGGTCAAACCCGCCCCTGACCCCAAGCCGCCCGTCCGCCGCCCGTTTCCCTTCCGCCGCGGACGCTCGGTCGGAGCGTCCATTCACCGAAGCCGACCGTGCCGACGATGTAGGGACGCTCGGTCGGAGCGTCCGGGATTTGGGGGCAATTTGTTTTTTGATTGACAAGGATGTCAATGTGCTCTTTGCTGCTTTGGCTTTTGGCGGGGCGGCAGCTGCCCTTATGCGGGTGTGGCAAAACATGTGTCTGCCGGTAATACCGTGAACCCGTGGATGTTGCCCGGTGGGGCGCAGGCGTAGGAGTCGGGTGGCGGGTCGTCGATGAATGTGACTATCGGGAGGTTGCGGGCCAGGTTCTCGTCTTGGAGTTGGCGGAGGTGGCCGGAGTACTGATTGTCGGACCGGGTGAGGGTGTCGTAGGCCTGTGGCAGCAGGGGGAGGACGGGCCGGGGATTGCGCTTGTGCCTGGTCATGCGGCAGCGCATGTGGATGATGAGGACGGGAATGGGGGACTGTGAGACGGCGGCGGAGACAGTGCGGAGTACTCGCCCGAAGCCCATTTTGAGGTTGTAG
>JAXJRL010000045.1:0-2336 GCA_036310635.1 Muribaculaceae bacterium
AGCATAAGATCGGAGAAGACGGCTGGACGGAACGCGACAACTACAAATGGCGACAACAATACGCAATACCAGTCATGCATATCATAAAGAAGAAGCTTGACCGCATGGCAGCCGACAGCCGTCTTCTGCCTAAAACGGAGAAGTATGAAGCCGTGCATTATATGCTCAACGAGTGGGATGCCCTGATGAATATCTTCACAAGAGGAGATTACCATCTGGACAACAACCTTGTGGAACGACTCAACAGATACATATCATTATCCCGAAGAAACTCTCTTTTCTTCGGGTCGCATACTGGTGCCAAACGGGCAGCTATGTTCTATTCGCTTGCATGCTCCTGCAGACTGCAAGGTGTTAACTTCTTTGAATATATATCCGATGTTATCAACAAAGCAGCAACACTGCCGCCAAGAACACCGATAAGCAAGTACCGGGAATTGCTGCCGGACAAATGGAAACAAAAAAATATCGCTCAAGAATAAAAGCTTGAGCGATATTTTTTTTGACGTGTATCTACTAGCATCGCGGAAACGCTTACGGTGAGGGATCTGCAACCATCCGACGCCGGCAAATACATAGAGCCGGGCGAGAAGGGGCATTATAAACTCGCCCCCGGCGTGAAGACGGCAGACCTTGATGCTGGCATATTCAGCCTGAACAATGGGAAATTCCCATTTATTCTCAGAAAATACAAATATATGCTGCTTTCCATCCCATTCACAAAAGGAAGCGAAGGCAAGCTGCTGGTGCGCCTGAAAGAGGGTGAAGACATGGCAACGGCCGTGGCATACAAAAAGGGCGATGACGACATAGTGGCAGACCAGTATGGCGACAAGACTGCGGTGGAGATTGACAACGAGTTCCATTGGACACTGTATTACAACATAGACAGCGTCTTGGGGCCGCGCCAGCCGAAGTATGACCAAATGAAGGAAAGCGACCCTGACGCGTATGCCGAGCTCTGCAAGGCATATCGGGAATAGAGGGTAAAAAACGGCCTCGCCACCCCCCGCCACATGACCTGCGGCGAGGGGTGGCATTTTTTTTCATCCTGCCAGGCGATACCCTGCGACAGGAAAAGAAATAAAAGCTACATTCGCGGCATCATACTCAAACACACACACATTTTGAAGACTAATCACACCGGGCTGGCGCCACTAATCGCCTTATGCGCGCTGCCCATGCTGTCGGCCTGCGATTGGTTCGACTACCACCCTTATTGCGTGGACATTAGCGGCGAGACTTTCATAAACAGTACAAACGCGGAGCGCATAGAGGCTCTGACGAAAGGTCGGAAATCATTCCGCTTCGCCTTGATATCAGACACCCAGCGATGGTATGACGACACGGAGGACCTGGTGCGCGAACTGAACAGCCGCACGGACATCGACTTCATCATCCACGCCGGCGACTTGACGGACTTCGGCGTCAACAAGGAGTTTCTTTGGCAGCGCGACATTCTCTCGGATCTGAACGTCCCTTACACCGCCGTAATAGGCAACCACGACTGCCTTGGCACAGGCAAGCAGACCTACAGCCGCGTGTGGGGCGATCTCAATTATGCTTTCACGGCGGGCGACGTGCGCTTCATTTGCATAAACTCCAACGCTCTGGAATTTGACTATTCCCGCCCGGTGCCCGACCTGAACTTCCTGTATTCCGAGATGGACTCATTTCCGGAGGAGTGCGACCGCACAATAATAGTGCAGCACTGCCGCCCGTTTGACGACGAGTTCAACAACAACATAGCGCGCTTTTTTCACGAGGTGATAAAACGCATGCCGGGTTTCATGTTCTCCGTCTCGGGCCACACACACCGCATCACACACGACGACCTGTTTGACGATGGTGTGATATACCACAGCACGACGTGCGTCAATGACCGCGCCTATCTCATTTTCGACATACAAAAAGACGGGTACACGTATGAGGTCGTTACTTTCTAAGGCACTGATGGTGGCGGCACTCACATGCGCCACGTCGAACGCGACGGCATCAACGGTGCTGCGTCGCGACTCGCTGCCCGACGGTGTCACAAGGTATGACATCCGCCTGGAGAAATATCAGGAGCTGCACTCGCGGCTCATCCCCCGCTACACGAAGATACAGTTTGCGGGCAGCATAGGCATGCTGTCGGCAGGCATAGGTTGGGACTATGGCAAGAGCCGCAGGTGGGAGACCGACTTCCTGGTAGGCTTTCTGCCGAGGCTGGAGAGCAACAGGGCGAAGCTCACCTTCACCCTGCGCGAGAACCTCAGGCCGTGGCGCATCCAGATCGGGCAGTCGTCTTTCGATTTTCACCCTCTGAGGGCCTCGCTTGGCCTTAACGCCATAAT
>JAXJRL010000046.1:0-4538 GCA_036310635.1 Muribaculaceae bacterium
ACATCTTCGGCGGCGGCGCCTTTGGCGGCTTCGGCGGCTTCGGAGGTGCTACCGGCGGACGTCGCTCGCGTCCCCGCCAGCGTCGCGGTTCCGACCTCCGCATCCGTGTCAAGCTCACCCTCGAGGAGATTGCCAACGGAGTACAGAAAACCCTCAAAATCCCCACTTTCGTCAAGTGCGAGCACTGCAAAGGAACCGGCGCAAAGGACGGCGTGGCTTTCGCCACCTGCAACACCTGCCACGGTACCGGCCGAGTGACCCGCGTTCAGCAGACTCCCTTCGGAGCCATGCAGACCGAGGCCGTCTGCCCCGACTGTGAAGGCGAAGGCAAGGTCATCACCGAGCGTTGCTCATACTGCAACGGCCAGGGCGTGGAGCGCCGCGAGCAGCAGGTCAGCTTCAACATTCCCGCCGGCGTCAGCGACGGCATGGTTCTCACACTTCGCGGACGCGGCAACGCCCCCGTCCATGGCGGCGTCAACGGCGACCTCCTCGTTGTAATTGAGGAAGTAAAGCACCCCGAACTCATCCGCGACGGCAACGATGTCATCTACAACCTCATGCTCGACGTGGCAACCGCCACCCTCGGTGGCACCGCCGACGTACCCACTATCGGTGGCCGCGCCCGCCTCAAGATTGCCCCCGGAACTCAGCCCGGCAAGGTGCTCCGTCTCCGCGGCAAAGGCCTCCCCTCCGACCAGGGCCAGGGCGACGAGCTCGTCAACGTCATGGTCTACATCCCCGAGAACATCACCCCCGACCAGCGCAAAGCCTTCGAGTCGATGCAAGGTGCTCCCAACCTCCAGGCTTCCGAAGCCGACAAACACCGCATCTTCTCAAAACTCAAGCACATCTTCGGCGACAACTAACCACGCACTCTTCGACTACACCCCTCCACTATAAAATGAGGCGCCCCCAAAAAAGAGGGCGCCTCATTTTATATCCCATCTATGTCCGTGCTCAGTAGTCGGTTTCGATGGCGTGGAGCTGGCGGTCGAATTTGGGTACCTCGATGGGATTGCCGTTTTCGTCGCGATAGTCTATCCTCACTGTGGGGCCAAGTTGGGCTTTGAGTACGCTCTCCTCATTGTTGCGCAGATAGTCTTCGGATTTGAGTGCCTCGCGGCGGTCTGTTTTGGAATAATCTCTCTCGGAATACATGGGCGGCATGGGCTCGTCTACAGTCTGCAAGGCGTCGGCCACGAAGCTGAACAGGCCGTCGGCTGTCTCGGCTTTGAGGATCAGGCCGGGCAGACCACAGAACTTCCATGGGCCGTCCTGCACGGGTATCTCGGGCGCGAACCAGGCTTTCCACTCGCGGCCATGATACGCCATGCGGGCCATCACGCATTCGTAGCCGAGGACGGTGGCAGTGCTGTCGGCCACTACTTCCCACTGCTGTTCCTCATACGGCTCGGTGTAGTAGCCGTTGTCTGAACCCCATTTGCCGTAGAGAGTTACGGTGCTTTTGGCGGGATCCTTGATGGCGTAGGTGTATACACTCTTTTTGGGGGCGTTGCCCTTGGTCATGTCTATGGACATGCTGCCGTCGGGGTTTGTGGTTACCCATGCTTTCATCTGTATTTCGCGCAGCTTGGCCTTGCCGTCGGCTGTGGAGCACAGCGAGTCTACATACAGGCTCATGGGGTTGAAGTACATGGAGCCGTCTTTGCCCGTGAGCAGCGTCATTTCAACGGGTTTTCCCGGTTTGGGAGATCGCGACGGAGCAGTGGAGCTGTACTGCACTTTGATTTGCGCCTTGGGTTGGGCATAAGCTACGCAGGGCAGGAGGAGCGATACAATTATTGGAATAATCTGTTTCATGATGTCAGTTGTTGCTGAGAATTTTTGATACAAGGGCCTTGATGTGGATCTGGACCGTGTCGAGGCACGGAACGGGGCTGACGGCGTCGTTGAGGATCAGGGGTAGCTCGGTGCAGCCCAGGATCACGGCGTCGATGTTGTGGCGCTTCTGCATCCGGGCGATGGCATCGACCAAGGCCTGGCGCGTGTTTTCGTTGACTATGCCCATTTCAAGCTCGGAGGAAATACGCTCGTCAATCATTGCCATATCGTCAGCGTCGGGAGTGAATATTTCAATGCCGGCACGCGTGAAGGGCAGACGGTAAAACTCGCCCTCCATCGTGAAGCGTGTGCCCAGCAGGCCAAGGCGACGGTAGCCGGCGGCAACGGCGGCATCGCAGGTGGCGTCGATGATGCTTACCAGAGGAATGGGCGAGCGCCGCTGAAGGTTCTCGAATACAATGTGTGAGGTGTTGGCGGTGAGAGCCGCGAAGTCGGCGCCGGCGGCAGCCAGGTTCTCGACAGCTTTCAGGAGATATTCCTCCACCTCCTGCTGGCGGCCCTCGGCAAGAAGCCCGAGTATGTGGTAAACGTCCACGCTCTCTACGGTGAGCGGCGGAAAGAACGGTTTGCCCACAGCGCTCTGCACGCCATAGACAATGCCCATGTAATAGGGTACGGTGGATTGCGGCCCCATGCCGCCTACGAGTCCTAACTTTTGCATTTGCGATGAATTTTAGCAGAGACGAATAACAATCGCCACATCGCAAAGTTAGCACTATAATCCGAAATGGATTGCAGCAATAAGCTTAAATAATGTTACCGCCATCCGCCAATCCCGCCACATCTCACTCCGGACTTTCAACATCGAGGCGATTGTGTGAACAATAGAAAGAGGAGAGAGGAGGATGAGAATCAGATCGAAATGCGCAGCCCGGCGGTCAGCGAGCGGGGCGTCATCGGGCCGTAAATGTATCCGGAGTCGCGGCGGTAACCGGTGTCAAAGTCGCGTTGGTAGCTGTTGAAAATGTTGGAGAGGCTGAGTGACGCCTCAAGGTTCACACGGCTGAAAATGTGGAATGTATAGGCGGCTTTGAGCTGGGCGTCGAAGAACGTGGAGGTGCGTTTTACCACATCCACGTCCGTGCCCGAGCCCACCAGGTGCTGCACGTCCATAGGCCCGGTCAGCGTGCCTGTCGCTATGATGCAGAGGGCGCGCGTCACATCCCAGTCGTAGGTGAAATAGCCGTATACATCCGGCGTGCGGAACATCTTGCGTACGGGTGCCACTTCGGGATTGTCCGACCACTGCTCGGGCTGTTTGTAGCGGCTCTGCTGGACGGTGATGCCCGCCTGCAGCTGCATGTGCGCCGGCAGGGCCAGCTTGGCCTCGAGTGAGCCGCCGAACACACGGGCGCCAGAGCCGTTATAGCGCTCAAGTACAGCGTTTCCGGCCGCGTCAGTACCTATCTCGCGTAGCGCGAACACATCGCTGAGATCTGTGTAGAAGCCCTCAAGCGTGAGATTCATCTGCACGTTGCCGAGCCGTGTGTAGTAGTCGGCTGAGGCGCTGACACTGCGGCTGTTCTCCTGCTTGAGATTGTCGGCAAGGACGGTGACCACGCGCTCCCCGCCTACCACAGCCACATGGAAGTCCTCATCGTAAGCCTGGGGCGAGCGGAAGCCCGTGGAGAACGAGGCGCGGAGATTCAGTGTGCGGCCCGCGTTGTAACGCAGGTTCACACGCGGAGAGAACACCGGGTTGCCGATGAGCGAGTGCTTGTCTACGCGGCATCCGAACAGCAGGCCCCAGCGGTCATCCTTCCACTCGTTCTGGGCGTATGCACCGAATATGTTCACTTTCTGCAGCGAGTTGTGGTCGTATCCCACTGTTACATCGTGCAGACGGTTGTAATCGTACTCCACGCCGGCCACCAGCTGCGCGGGCATGAATAGGAAACGGTCCATCGAGTGGGTCCACTGCACGCCCGCCGTGACCACCATGTCCGAGGTGCGGCCATAGGCGTTGGGGTCCATCTCGCTGCCGTAGTAGCTCTGGCGACGAGTGCTTTGTAGGGCGGCGAAGATGGCGGCGTGGTCCTTGCGGTCATGGCTCCAGATGTCGTATGATAGCTCGCCTGCATGTATGTTGTGGTCTGTCTGCTCGGCCACCATCGCCTGGTGGGCTGGCAGGTCCAGATTGTCGCCGCCGCGGCGATACTCGTGCGTGGCGTGGTACTCAAGGGTGAGGCGTGTGTCATCCGACGTGCGGAGGAATCCGCGCGTGCCTATGGTCTGCCCCTTCAGCTGGGCTATTTCGGTGAACCCGTCGGTGCCCGCATCGTAGCCGTCGCGGTTACGGCTCTGGCCGTAGATGAAGAGGCCGGCCTTGCTGTTGTCGGTGACCACAGAGGCATTGAATGTGGTGTTGTTGTCGAAAGCGCGCGTCATGCCTATGCTGGTGAGCGTGTGCGAAACGGTGGCAGAGTTCACCTCCGGGTCCTTGGTGATTATGTTTATGGTGCCGCCCACGGCGCTGGAACCGAACAGGGCCGACCCGCCGCCGCGCATCACCTCTACGCGGTCTATCATCGACGCCGGTATCTGCTCGAGGCCGTATACTCCGGCCAGCGCCGAGAACACGGGGCGCGAGTTCATGAGTATCTGTGAGTAGTGGCCGTCGAGGCCGTTCATGCGCACCTGGGTGAAGCCGCAGTTCTGGCAGTTGTTCTCCA
>JAXJRL010000047.1:0-2672 GCA_036310635.1 Muribaculaceae bacterium
GCAGGAGGCGGAACAGACGGTCCACGGCGCCGGCAAGGGTGAGGAGCTCGTCGCGGAAGAAGAGCTTGAGGTCAACCAGCACCTGGTCGTTGCGCGAGCGGCCGGCGTGAATCTTCTTGCCGACAGGGCCGAGGCGCTCGGTGAGCAGGAACTCCACCTGGCTGTGGACGTCCTCCACGCCCTCGTCGATGGTGAAGCGACCGGCCTCGATGTCGGCGGCTATGTCCTGGAGTGCAGGCACCAGGATGTTGAGCTCCTCGTCGGTAATCAGGCCGATGGTGGCAAGCATGCGCACGTGGGCAATGGAGCCCTGCACGTCGTAGCGGGCAAGGCGCAGGTCAAGCTCGCGGTCGGAGCCTACGGTGTATTGTTCTACTCGGTTGTCGGGTTCGAAACCCTTGTTCCAAAGTTGCTTTGACATGGGGAAGAATGGCTATTGGAGATTGTTGAGGATTTGCGGATAGATGAGGAGGGCACTGTTAAGCTCGGAGATGAGCACAAACTCGTCGGCAGTGTGCGAGCGCGATGACTCGCCGGGGCCAATCTTGAGCGCGGGGATGCCGTGCATCAGGGCGCGGTCGGAGGTGGTGGCTGACACGAATGGTGTGAGGCCCAAGGCCACTGCGGAGCGCACCAGCGGATGGTCATCGGCGATGACCGATGCCTGGACACGGGTGGAGCGCGGAGTGAGGCGGCTGTGGGTGACTACGGCCCGGAGCAGCTCCACTGTCTCGGGATTGGTGTATGCGTCGGTGGTGCGCACATCCACCACAAAGCGGCAGATATCCGGTACCACGTTGTGTTGCGTACCGGCCTGTATACCGGTTACACTCACTTTGATGGGGCCGAGCACCTTGCTGACACGCTCGGGGCTGAACCGGCGCAGGGCGTCGATGTCCTCCATGGCGCGGTAGATGGCGTTGACGCCCTCATTGCGGGCGGCATGGCCCGAAACTCCGGGGGTTTCGCCGTCGAACACCAGCAGACCGCGCTCGGCAATGGCCGGCTGCATGGACGTGGGCTCGCCCACGATGACCATGTCGGGCTTCATGCCGCGTTCTTCCAGATGGGGCAGCAGCGCGCGCATGCCTTCGGGGCCCATTCGCTCCTCGGTGGCCGACAGGGCAAGGACGAGGTTGAAGCGCGGCGAGGCCGGCGGGTTGGCGATATAATCGACAAAGGTACATGCAAGCGACACCAGCGAGGCTCCGGCATCGTTTGAACCGAGGCCGTAGAGGCGGTCGTCCTCCAGAACGGGCTCGTAGGGGTTGCGGGTGTATGACGGCGAGGGCTTTACCGTGTCGTGGTGGCTGTTGAGCATCAGCACGGGCAGCGCGGGGTCGAATCCCGGAGCCACGGCTATGACATTGTTGTGGAAGCGCTCGGGAGCAGCTCCACGTTCTGCCAGCCAGTCAAACAGGATGTCGGCGGTGGCCGCCTCTTCGTTTGACGGCGACGGAGTGGCAATCAGCCGCCGTAGGAGCTGTGTGGCATCGGCCAGGCGTGGGTGCTGGGTCATGGGATGCGTCAGATGGCTATGCGGGTTCCTGAATCGGGGGTAAGGAGCGCCTTGGCGTCGCAGATGCGCACATCAACGCCGGCTTGGGCGCAACGTATGGCGTTCTGGAGCTTGGGCACCATGCCTTTGGCCACTGAGCCGTTGGCGCGCATGGTGTCGAAGAGCGCGGGAGTCATAACAGGAATCACGCTGTCGGGGCGTTCAACATCGGTCATCACGCCGGGCATCTCGAAGCAGAATGTGAGGCTAACCGGGCGTGACACAAGGCCGCGGGCCACTGAAGCGGCCACGGAGTCGGCATTGCAGTTGAGCAGGGTGCCGTGGGTGTCGTGGCAGATGGCGCAGAACACGGGCACGCGGCCGGAATCGATGAGCGAGAGGATGAACTGCGAGTTGATGCGTTCGTGGTCGATGTCGCCAACATAGCCGAAATCAACGGGTTGCGACGGACGGCGAGTGGCAGGGATGGCATTGCCGTCGGCACCTGAAAGGCCCACGGCGTCGCATCCAAGCGACTGCAGGAGGCTGACAATGCGTTTGTTGATGAGACCGGCATAGACCATGGTGACCACGTGGAGAGTCTCGAGGCTGGTGACGCGACGGCCCTCCACCATGACGGTGGGAATGTCGAGGGCCTTGGAGAGGCGAGTGGCCTCCTTGCCTCCGCCGTGAATGAGGACTTTAGGGCCTTTCATGGCGGCAAAATCAGCGAGGAAGGCACGGAGGGCTTCGGGGTTGTCAACCACGTTTCCGCCTATCTTTACAACGGAGATGGGAGTCTGTTCCATGGTTTTCAGAGGCTTTCGAGCATGAGTTTGAGGACCGTCTGAGCCGAAATCTCGCGGTTGGCGGCCTCGGGGATGACGATTGACTTTTCAGACTCGATGACTTCGTCGGTGACAATCATGTTGCGGCGCACGGGCAGACAGTGCATGAAGAACGCGCCGTCGGTCAGGGCCATTTTCTCGGCGTCGACAGTCCACGAGCGGTCGGTGGAGAGCACCTTGCCATAGTTGGGATCGGCATAGGCCGACCAGTTTTTGGCGTATACGAAATCGGCACCCTCGAGGGCGTGGCGCTGGTCATAGTCGACGGTGGCGCGGCCCACGAACCGGGGGTCGAGTTCATAGCCGTGGGGATGGGTGATGACAAA
>JAXJRL010000048.1:0-14506 GCA_036310635.1 Muribaculaceae bacterium
ATGTAGGGACGCTCGGCCCGAGCGTCCGCCCCAAACCTCCCCCATTCCCATCGCAGGAGGCCCAGCTGCCCCCTCCACCCAGCCATTTCTCCCTCCCCAGAAAACCGTAAAAAATTAAAGGGAAAAGTATATCCAATATACTTTTCTATTAAATTTTTTACTATATTTGCGCCATGAACACTCCTTTGCTTCAGTTCGGTAACATTCCCGTTTCTGCCGCCGCTATACAGTCGCTATTCCCGCATATCTCTGCCGGAAGTCAGAAATTGCGCCTGTTGGTGCGCGACAATCTCATCATCCGCCTAAAGCGGGGTTTGTATGTGTGCAACCCGGAGCTTACCGGTATTCCTGTGTCAACAGAGCTGATAGCAAACCATCTCTGTGCTCCTTCTTATGTGTCAATGTCCTCGGCTCTCCGTTACTATGGCCTGATTCCGGAGGAGGTATACACCATGCAGTCCATGACTGTCAAGCAAGCGGCCTTCTTCACCAATTCATTAGGTAATTTTGAATACACACACATTTCTCCAGCTGCTTTCTCAATAGGAGTGCGCAGCGTGGTGCAGGGCAATTATGCCTTTCTGATGGCCTCTCCCGAAAAGGCACTCTGCGACCTTATAGCATCTTCGCCAATGCTCAATCTCCGATTTCTGAAAGAGGCTGTGGCCTACATAGAGGACGACATAAGAATGGACATGGATGATTTCAAAAAGCTCGACCCGAAAATTTTTCAGGACTACATTCAGGTTGGAAAAAAGCCCGATTCTATAAAAACCCTCTTAAAACTCCTTTCCAGATGACCAGCTCGCTGTACAACAACATGCTCTTGGCTTATGACCTTTCCACCGAGCAGAAAAAAAGAAATGCCGTATTCGAAGTGAACCAGCAGATTATTCTTTCCGGACTTTACAATGGCGGATTTTTTTATGTGGCTGCTTTCTATGGTGGAACATGCCTGCGTATTTTCCATGGGCTCCAGCGTTTCAGCGAGGACATGGATTTTTCGCTTCTCGCACCCGATGGGAATTTTGATTTTTCAAAGTATTTCCAGCCCATTGTCAACGAATTTGCCTCTGTCGGCAGAACCGTGGAAATCACTCGGAAGGACAAGAAAAACTTCGGTAAGGTGGAATCGGCATTTCTTAAGGACAACACCGATGTCTACGATGTGACTTTCCAGACTGACAAATCCATAAAAATTAAGATTGAGGTGGACACTCAGCCTCAATTGCACTTCAGAACCGAGCAGAAACTCCTTTTGCAACCTCGTTCTTTCATGACTCTCTGCTACTCTCTCCCCGACCTTTTTGCCGGCAAGATGCATGCTCTGCTTTACCGTTCCTGGAAAAACCGTGTCAAGGGCCGTGACTGGTACGATTTGGAATGGTATGTCCGTAACAATGTGAAGCTCGGTTTCGACCATTTTGCCAAGCGTGTGCTCCAGTTCAACAACGAAGTGATTGACCGTGGCGAATTTCTGGATAAACTCAAAGAAAAACTTGCCACTGCCAATATGAACCAGGTGAAGAGCGACGTGCTTCCATTCGTAAAAAATCCGCAAGAGCTGGATATTTGGTCAAATGACTATTTTGTCCAGCTTGCGGATCTTATCAGGTTTGAGTGAGGCACTGTCCCACGGCGGCTCAGAGGCTGCGGAGGCGCTCGGTCAGGTCGTCAAGGCTGATGTTCAGCTCGCGCATCTTGCGCGCTATCTCAGGTACAGACACTTTCATGAACTCCTCGCGCTGCAGTTTCATGATCAGCTCCACGGCACCGTCGGCCACATAGTAGCCCAGGCCGCGTCGCTGGTATATCACGCCTTTCTCAGCCAGCGAGTCGTAGGCTTTCATCACCGTGCGGTTGTTCACGCTCAGGTCCAGCGCCAGCTCCTTGGTGCTGGGTATGCGCTCGCCCTCGTGCCAGGCTCCGCCCACTATGCGCTGCTGACAGTAGTCCTCGATCTGCCGGAATATCGGTTGCTGTTCGTTGAAATCCATACTCTCAGGCTTGTCTGTCGCACACCCTCCGCCAGGTCAGGTAGGTGCATACTATGAACAGCAGTACGAAAATAGTCATGGAAGCATAAGTGCTTACCAGTACCACATCGGTGATATTCGAGGCTACCTGGTCAGGGTTCAATCCGCTGATGGCTGCCTTTATGCCCATGATGGATCCCATCATACCTATTACGAACCCGATGGCAAACTGCACTGCCAAGGGCAGCAGGAATGCCTTGAGCAGACGACGCCGGCGCGACGCCATCACACTGTACAGGCCCACCGATGTCATGGACACGGTGGTAAGATAGGTGTACAGGTACATTTCACCCGTGCTGAACTTCAGCGCCGCCTTGGCAAAGTTGACGTTCTTCATCAGCTCCGCGTTCATTGCCACATCATAGTTGGTGGTTAGGTTCAGCAGTATCTCCAGCGGAAGCATGGTGATCACCGGCACCACCACATAGCAGAACAGCAGATAGTACACATACTTCTCGCTGTTCTTGGCCGGCAGCGTTATCTCTGTCTCACGGCCGTGCTGCGAGGCGAAAAAAGCCGGTGAGAAAATAATAACATAAGTGATCCAGCCCACAAAGTAGCGCATCAGCATGGGCGAGTCCGTGGCGTAGCAGATGAGGCTCACCAGATAGATGCACAGGCTCAGCAGCGGCAGCAGCCAGCATGCACGGCGCGTAACCGGGCTGTAGTAGCGCGCCACGGCGCCCACACGCTTCCAGCTGAAGCGGTCTGTATTGTCTTGCGTGGTTTCTTTTTCCATGTACTCTTTTTTTCAGTTTTTCAGTTCGGAGAATCGGCTGCTGAATCGCTCGTTATGCAGGGCGTTGTACAGCAGGTGGAAGTCTATGTCGCACTCGCTGTCTTCATGTGTGCCCGCGCGCACTATCCCGCGGTAACGGCCGGCACGGGGCTCCGAGTAGAGCGCGTCGGCAGGCGGCACGGGCGTTTCAGTGAAGGCTATCAGCCGGCTCAGCTCGTCCATGTTCATGGCCAGCTGTATACGGCCCTGCCGCATGATCACCACTCCGTCATATATGTTCTGCAGGTCGCTGATGGTGTGCGTGCTCACCACCACGGTCTGGTCCGCGCGGATGTTTCTCACCATCATTCGCGCCAATGTTTCCTTGCTCTCTATGTCCAGGCCGTTGGCCGGCTCGTCGAGCAGCAGATAGTCCGTGCCAAGGCTCAAAAAGTAGGCTATCACAGCTTTCTGACGCGTGCCCAGCGACATGTCCTTGAATTTCTTTTCCTCGTCTATGGCGAAGTCCTCAAGGTTGCGTGCCAGCATGTCGAGGCTGAAATTCGGGAAGAATCCCGAGTGGATGCGCACCATCTCGGCCACATTGCGCCCCGGCAGCCGCATGTCGGCCGACATATAGGCCGTCCTTCCCGTCACCGACGGCAGGCGCAGGCGTGTGTCCGTGCCGTCCACCAGGCAGCAGCCCTCGCTCGGAAACAGCAGCCCGGCCATCAGGTGGAGCAGAGTGGTCTTGCCGGCGCCGTTCTCGCCCAGCAGCAGGTGTATGCCGGCGCCTATCTCTTCGTGAGGCACGTTCAGTGCCGGTATCACGCGCTTCGGATACTTGTATATTACCTTGTCAAGCAGTATTGCCATGGAACTTATTTATTCTCATTTACAAGGTGTAACGGTGTATCCGGCCTTGCGCAGGCTGTTGATCAGGCCGTTGTCGCCAATCAGATGGCCGGCGCCTACCACCACCATCACATTCTCCTTGGGCAGCTCCTCCTTGATCACCTCCACCCATGCGGCATTGCGGCCGTCAATGAGGCGGGCGCGGGTCTCGGCGTCCATGGTGCTCTCGTCGGCGAACAGTTTCTCTATCTCGCCCAGGTCACGGCTAAGATAGGCGTTGGCCAGGCGGTGAGCCTCGGCGTCGGCCTTGTCCTTGGTCCGCACGGTCTCCATCAGGTCCGCGGCCTGCTTCTTCAGGTCGTAGCCAAGGAGCATGTGCATCTGCTGGTCTATGGTCTCGAAGCCCTTGATAGCCTTGCCCAGGGTCTTGGCGCGGCCCAGGATGGTGGCGTCGATTTGCTCGGCGGGATTGAATCCGGGGAAGAACTTCATGTTCTGCATCATGGCTATCTGCATCGACAGTGCCGCCGGCTTCAGTGCGTCCAGCATCTGCGGCGCAATCTGCGCGCCGGTGTACTCGGTCATCATGGCGCACACAGAGTCGAGCTGTGCCGGGCTTAGCAGCTTGCTCATAGTAGAGTCGGCTGGTGCCATCATCAGCGCCGCCATCTTCTGCATGGTGGCCGGATCCTGCATGCTCTCCATCTGCTCCACCTCGCCATACACGGCGTCAACGCTCTTTATAGCCTCGCCGAAGTCGGCTATGCTGTCCGTCAGGGTTACGGGCGCTATGTGGTGTGTGCCGAAAAGGTACGATGCGCCTTTGGCACCGTTGCCCTCCACTTTCCACAGCAGCTGCCCCATCATCGTAACTCCGGTCAGCGCCACTGCGCACACTGTCATTATCATTCTTCTGATTGCTGTCTTTTCCATTGTTTTCTCTTGGTTTGATTGGTTGCGTTTTCAGTCAGCGGCATCCGCCACCTGCGGCGGCCGGTGCATGCTCACCCTATCAGGTGTATCAGTACGGGCAGTGCCGCTACTAAGAACATTGTGATTATCATCTTTTTGGCGTATTGAAGTGTAGTGGTGTACATCACTACACCGCAAAATTAGCACCGTACCGCCTCCCCCGCAAATTTTACACCGTTTTTAACGTTATTTTAACATTTCAGCCAGGCACATGTCTATCCTCGGCATCGACGGATCATAGTGGCCGCCAGGCACTTGGTAGTATTTTGCATCAACTCCCGCAGCCTGCAGGCGCGCCAACACCCGGGCGGTGCGCTCGGCCACACAGCGGAACGCCTTCACCGGGCTGTTCTTCTCTTTCGAGCCAAGGGTCATGCACACTTTGCCGCCGCGGCGCTCTATGGGATAGGCATCCAGCCAGTCGGTGAACCCATCGTACCAGAATGACCCGGAGATGGACACCAGGTTCGCAACCTCCGGCCTCTGCGCCCACAGCCACATGCCGAACAGCCCCGACATAGATATCCCCACCAGCGTCAGCTCCGCATCGTCGGCCGTGCCGGTGGCCTTTCTGATGCCGGGCACCACGTGGCCAAGCAATGTACGGGCGAACTCCGGGGCCTGGCCGCCGAAGTCGGGGCTGCCGGGCGGCTGACCCGGCGCAGGCCACGGCGACAAGTCGTTGTCCCAGTCTATGTTGCTAACTATCGCCACTGTGGCGTCATAGTGCAGGCTGGTCTGCGCCATCCACTCCTCGAATGGACCGTCGAAGCCCAGCACCACTATCAGTCGCCGTCCGCGCCCGCAGGCCGCTATGTGCAGACGCCCTGCTCTCAGTCTCTGTATTTCCATCATTCTTCTTTATGCCGCCTTCATCACCCGCGGAAGCGCACGTTTGTTCACCTTGCCGTTGGGGGTGAGCGGAAGCGTGTCCAAGATAACAAAAAATTCCGGAATCATGAAATCAGTGAGTTTCTGGGCCATCTTGGCGCGCAGTTTCTTCAGGCTGAAGGTCGGCGGGCACGAGGGCACCACATACGCCGTCATGTACGGCTGGTGGTCCTCGTCCTCATGGGTCAGAACCACGGCGCGCTCCACCTCCGGCATCCCCGTCATCACATTCTCCACCTCGCTGCACTCCACACGCCGGCCGCCTATCATCACCTGCGTGTCCTTGCGGTGAAGGAAGGCTATGTTGCCGTCGGGCAGTCGCATGCCTATGTCGCCGCTCAGGTACGCCCGGCGGCCGTCCTCCTCCAGCGTGATGAAGTTGCTGCTCTCCGGACATTTCACCAGATAGCCGAGCGACACTCCCCGACCGCTGATCATCAGCTCGCCGGCTTCGCCGTCCTGCACGGGCTTGCCCTCGGCATCGACCAGCGTCACATCCGCGCCCAGCACAGGCTTGCCTATGGGATAGGTGCCGTCGGTAAGGGGCCGGTGTCCGTTGCAGCGGAAATATGTGGCGCACACGGTGGTCTCCGACGGCCCGTAGGTGTTGTACACGTCCACCAGCTTCACCAGCCGGTCCACATACGAGGCGCGCAGCACATCGCCGCCACTGATCAGCAGTCGAAGCGAGGCCGGCAGCTCCTCGCCGCTCTTGTTTATGTCCAGCATCAGCAGAGGGAAGCCGCTGATCATGGTCACTCCGCGGCGGCGTGCAAACTCCATCAGTCCGGCCACACTGCCCGCCTTAACGGCCATGGGCGTTATGGCCAGCGCCGCGCCGTTGAGCAGCGACCCGTACACCTCCTCGGTGAATATGTCGAAGGTGCACACGCTGAACTGCATCATCACGTCGCCGGGTCCGGCATGGAACTCATGCTCGAAGGCCACCGCATAGCCCACCACATTGTCGTTGGTCACCACCACACCCTTCGGGGTGCCCGTGGTACCCGATGTGTAGAGTATATAGGCCGGAGCGTTGCCGCCTACAGTGCTCGCATCCACCGACGGACGCGGGTTTATGCCCTCGCCGGCGGCAAGCGGAAGCACCATGTAGCCCACAAAGCGGTTGGAATAGTGCGGCGAGGTGATGATGAAGTCCACACCCGCCTGACGCATCATGAAGTTGACGCGTTCAGCCGGAAAGTCAGGCTCGGCCGCAACATAGGCGGCGCCCGAGCGCACCACCGCCAGCATCGCGGCGATCATCTCCACACCGTGGTCCATCACTATGCCCACGCGCGTGGGCCGGTCCTCCGGAAACAGGGCCTGGACGGTCTCCACGAGCGCCTTCAGCTTGCTGAAGCTGAACACCCGGCCGTCCACGTCAATCACTGCCGTATCCGACGGACGCAGTATGCACTGCTTCTCAAACACGGTCCATATCGATGTTCCTTTCTCTATATTGGTATTGGTGCTGTTCATAATATATGCGGCTTGTCTTTTGTATGATGAAATTTGTAGTATTGCGTGTGCCTTCGGGCTTCACATTCTCGATGCTTTTCGTGTGCCTTCGGGCTTCACATCCCTTGCGGTAATTTTATAATTGAATGGCCGCCACATTTGTTCACTCCGTTCACCGGTCACATTTTTCTCAATTCCCCATTTTAATACGCTGATATAAAGCAGCCTATGCGCTTGCACCGCACTTTCGCACAGGTACAAAAAAAAATTACTCGTCGTCTCGACGGGTAATCTTCCTTAACCTTAAATCTAATACCATGAAAAACACGATGCAAAATTATGCATTTTATGTTATACAACATAGTTTCTAAGCAAAAAAATCCGATATTTTAACTCTCATTAACTTAACCATCCCCGTTTTCACAGTCATTAGCAATTTGCCAAACTTTTATCACCATCCCTTTCTTCTTTCCGGCTTTTCTGCTATCTTTGCACCCCGTAAACCATTACCAAGCTGTATTATGGACATTTGCATCGCTGACAACATCCGTTTCGTCGGTGTTGACGACACCGATATTGACCTCTTCGAGGCGCAGTATCCGGTTCCCAAGGGCATTTCCTACAATTCTTATCTCATTGAGGACGAACATATTGCCGTGGTTGACTCGGTGGATATTCGCAAGGTTGACGCTTGGCTCCTCAATATCAGCCGCGCACTCGACGGCCGTCAGCCCGATTACCTCATTGTCCAGCACATGGAGCCCGACCATTCCGGCTCCGTGGCACGCTTCCTCCAGGCCTATCCACACGCCAGCGTGGTCTGCACCGCCAAAGCCGCTTCAATGCTGCCCAATTTCTTCCCAGAAATGCAGTCGGCTCCCCACATGACAACTGTGGCCGAGGGCGACATCCTTTCGCTCGGCCACCACTCGCTCAAGTTCTTAATGGCCCCCATGGTCCACTGGCCCGAGGTGATGATGACATTCTGCCCCGAGGCCGGCGTCATCTTCTCCGCCGACGCTTTCGGAACCTTTGCCACCTCAAACGGCGGCCATCCCATCACCGCGCCATCCGAAGAGCACGGCTGGGACGCCGAGGCACGTCGTTATTACACCAACATCGTCGGCAAGTTCGGCCGAAGCGTGCAGATGGTCCTCCGCAAGCTCTCCACACTGCCCATAAAGGTCATAGCGCCTCTCCACGGCCCCGTCATCGCCGGCGACCTGCCTCACTTCATCGACCTCTACGACAAGTGGAGCAGCCATAAGCCCGAGGCCGAAAAAGGCGTCCTCGTGGCCTATGCGTCAGTCTACGGCGGCACTGCCCGCGCGGCCAACATTCTGGCCGACAGTCTGCGCAGCCGAGGCGTTGCCGACGTGGTGGTGATGGACCTGAACCGCACACATGTCTCCGAAGCCCTCTCCCAGGCTTTCCGCCTCGGCACAGTGGCGCTCTGCTCCGTCACCTACGACGGCTCCATCTTCCCCACCATGCACGCCTTCATCCACCACATGGTGGAGAAGGGTCTCTCCGGTCGCCGCTTCGCACTGGTCGAGAACGGCTCATGGGCTCCCACGGCCGCACGCCACATGGAGGCCATGGTCTCACCCCTCCCCGGTGCGGAACTCATCCTCCCGGCGGTGACCATACACAGCCGCCCGGACCACAAGGCCGTTTCCGACCTCGAAGCCCTCGCCGCCAAAATCGCAAATAATTAATTAAGAGCCGGTTTCCAAGAAGTATTATCGCGCGCAACGCATCTTGTCCTTCTCCACGTTGGCTCGCATCTCAGCCGACATGTAGAGGGTCTCGTTGTTGCGCCTTACGTACGCCTCTTCCACGCCCTCGGGACGACTCATATCAGGATTGAACCGCACAGCACGGCGCAGGTTGGGACGCACACGCAGCCGTATCACCGTCTTGCCGTCGGCGCCCTCGCGGCTCATCGTCACGTTCGCAAAGGCTATGTCGGCCGGCTTTCGGTCAGTGCCGTATTCCACAAAGGCCCGCTTCAGCTCGTCCTGCAGGTAGCGGCTGTAGTTGTCATAGTCGGGCGCCTTGATCAGGTCGGCCTTGAACAGCTCGTCGTAGTCGTTCTCCACGCCCGTGGCATAGCCCTTGTCGTTCACGCCTATCAGCAGGTCGCCGCCGAATCGCGAGTTCATGAACCCGCACACAGTCTTCAGCACGGCCCATTTCTGTATCTCCGGGTCCGCCGCACGGCCCGCGAAACGCCTGCGGTTCAGCGGCGGGAACACCACCGACTGCTTGAACTCCAGCACCTCGCTCTCGCTGCCGTAGTTGTCGCCCTCGCTGTTCAGAGGCACAAAGGTGTCCTCGGCGTCCAGCGCGCGGGCTATCTCCTGCTTGATGTTGTTCTGCTCGGCCACGGATATGGTGCCGTTCAGGTCGTTGGCGCTTTTCACCAGCTTGGCCACCTTCTCGGCGGTGCTCACGGCTGTCTCGCTCCTGGGGTCGTCCACGGCGTTCACCTTGTACGAGCGCAGACTCTCCGCTATGCTGGCCCATTCATGCACCTTCACATTGTCGGCAAGCGCCTCAGGCACCTCCAGCTCCTTCACGGCGCTCCCCACGCTGAAGCTCAGCACTCCGCCCAGATAGCGCATCATCAGCCGCAGATATTCGCCGTCCTTCGCCGCACCGGTGATGCCCGCCAGCATCCGCGCCGCAAATGCGTATTCGTAGCGTTCCGACGCTCCGCTCCGCGCCTGGTCGGTGATGTACATCAGTATGTTCTTGAACGGCACCACCGACGTGCTGTCCGCCAGAGCCGTGCAGTCAGTCAGCTGCGTGGCGAACTCAGGACATTCGGCCACGCACCACTCCAGATAGCCCACATAGAAGTTGTGCCGCGCCTCGTCAAGGCTGAAACGGCGGTCGGCATACACCGGCTGCTCCACCATCGAGTAGATCTTCGCATAGTTGTTCACCTTCTCATACACTTTCAGGTTCACCACCGCATGGTCGTCCTTGGCGTCCTCCAGGTCGTCGATCACATTCTGGCGGTAGGTGGCCAGCAGCTTGTTGTCAACGCTCAGCGTTATGCCCTCGTCGGTCATCCACAGCGAGCCCGCCGAGTAGTCGTTGACATAGACCGCCGTCTGCTTCCGATTGGCAAGCGACTCAGCCTTTTCTATATAGTATTCGTTCACCACCTCGTACAGGTTGAACTTGCGGCTCTCGTTGGGATGGTACACCACCCGCAGGAGGTCGTGCACCCGCAGCTCGTCTATCAGACACCCCAGGTCGGGCACGCGCATGTCCTTGCCCAGCGTGAACACATCGCTCTCCACCCTCTCGAAGTCCGGGTCGATGCTCTCGGCATGGATGCGGTCGCCGGTTATCGAGGTCACGCGCACATATATCTCGTCGTCATCCTCGTATTTCCCCAGCGTCCTTACCACCGACGGCCTGAATTTGTCGCAGGCAGCCGACACCGATTTCCAGGCCGCGTACATCTCCTCGTGCGTGTGCCGCTTCACCGCTTCCGCCTCCGGAACCTGCACGGTCAGCAGACCCTCTATCGCGAACAGCGCCTTGGTCGGCGTGCGGTACAGCCGGTCCATGTTCATGGCGCTCAGTGTCAGTTCGTCGCCGAAAACCGCCAGGCCGTGGTTCTCGTAGTACACCCGGGCTTCGCGCTCGGGACGCCGATAGCGCGTGTTCTCCACAAACTTCACCACCGCCACGTGCGGGTTGAAGCTCTCCCAGTTGCGCACATCGTTCCAATACAGTCCTATCTGTGTGAATTTCCAGCCGTTCACTGCCGCTATCGCCACATCCCACAGCTCCTTGACCACGTAGTTCGACAGGCTCGCGCCGTTCCTCGCTATCAGGTTGACAAATCCCGGTATCAGCGCCCCGGAGTTGCGCCCGAACTTGTGAAAACTCAATATTCCGGCGGCATAGAGCGTCATCAGATGCTTGAGGGTCAGCTCCTTGCCATTAACCATGTCCAATGGCAGCTCGTCAATATATGGCACCGACGATATCCGTCGGTTTAATTCCGTCAGCAACCTTTCTATTCCGTCGAGCGTCGATTCCAGGTCCTGTGATTTGCTCTCCGAGTCCGCCGTGCTGCGGTTCAGATAGTCGACCATCGCCTCAAAATTGTCTATTATATAACTCTCCCTCACTTGCAGCCAAAACTTTGGCCCTGTTTCTGTTGCCATTTCTTTAATAGGATTTTATTTATTACTCTTATTACTCTTATAAGTCTTATAAGTCTTATAAATCTTATAAGTCTTATAAATCTTACAGCTCTTAGCTCTTAGCTCTTTCAGCTCGCTGATCGGCCTGCTCGGCCTTTCAATCCGTAAATTTACGCATTTTCTCCAAACTTCCCACTATTCATGCGCCTTTTGGCTCGCTTTCGAACCTTTTTTCACCAAATCCCCGAAAAATTTTTTCAAAAAATTTCATCCTGACTATTGCTATTCTAAAAATTATCCCTACCTTTGCGGTGTACTATTACACTAATACACTATGACATCAGCCCCCCGCCGATTCATAACGCCCTTTCAGAAAATACTTTAAACTCTCACTCCTATGTTGGAAATAAAAAACCTATCCTACAAGTACCGTATGCACGGCCCGCTTGTGCTCGACAATTTCAGCATGACCATCAGCGCACCCGGCATATACGGCCTCCTCGGCCCCAACGGCGCCGGCAAGTCTACTCTCCTCTACTCAATCATGGGCATGCTCACTCCCAAGACCGGCTCCGTGGAGCTCGACGGCGTGAACACTCGCCTCCGTCAGCCGCAGACCCTCTCCTGCATGTTCCTCGTCCCCGAGGAATTCATCCTCCCCGCGGTCTCGCTCGAGCGCTACATCACCCTCAACGCCCCCCTCTACCCCAATTTCAGCCGCGAAGTGATGGACGACTGCCTCCGCGAGTTCGACTTCCCCGGCAACCACAACCTCAAAGCCCTATCAATGGGCCAGAAAAAGAAGGTGTTCATCAGCTTCGCCATTGCCTGCGGCACCCCCGTCCTCCTCATGGACGAGCCCACTAACGGCCTCGACATACAGGCCAAAGCCGCATTCCGCCGCCTCATGGCCCGATACATCGGCGACGACCGCCGCGTGGTGATAAGCACCCACCAGGTCCGCGACCTCGAGCAGCTCCTTGACCGCATCCTCATCATGGACCGACAGCAGGTCCTCTTCGACCACACCGTCGACCAGATCCAGCGACGCCTGCGCTTCATCCAGAACGTCCCCGCCGACAGTGCCGACCAGGCTCTCTACAAGGTCCCCGCGCCCGGAGGCTTCGACGCCGTGTTCTACAACACCGACCCTGACAACGTTACCGACGTAAACCTCGAACTCCTCTTCGACTTCGTCCTCCGCGCTCCACAGCAGGTCGACCTCTTCTTCAACCCCGAGCGTGTGGCCTCGTCCAACTCTCTTTCCTAATCCTTTCAATCCTTACGAAAATGACACCCAATCAGACTTTCTCCGGCGCGCGCTTCGCATCATACTTCCGCCTCTACACCGGCGAGAACGCCCGCCAGCTCGCCATATACGCCGCCAGCGTGCCCATCATCATGACCGTCCTCATGATTCTCCCCATGGTCCTCACATGGTTCTCTGTCTACAACCAGGACTATTCCTACCGCGAATTCCTCGACGCATCAACCAAATACGACCCCCAGTGGACATGGGCCGTCTCCGTCGCCGGCATCTGCTTCGGCATCTTCGTGGTCCTCACCGGCAACGTCTTCTACCAGTCCATGTTCGGCAAGAACCGCCGTCTCGCCACTCTCGCCGTCCCCGCCTCACAGTTTGAGAAATGGCTCACCTACGCCATCGTCTACGGCCTCGGCTTCATCGTGGTCTACGTCTTCTCCTTCTTCCTCTCCGACGCAGTTCGCGTGCTCCTCGGCAAGTGCTTCGCCAAGCACTCCGAAATGGTGATGATGCTCCCCGTCGGCTCTTACCTCGACACTCTCTTCTCGCTCACCGAAAATGGCGGCTGGTGGATCACCCTCATGGTTCTCGGCTCAGCATGGTTCTACTACTGCATTTTCGCCCTCGGCAGCATCCTCTGGTCCAAGACCCACTTCTTCAAAACCATCCTCGCCATGCTCGCTGTCCAGGTGGTGGTCAGTACCCTCGTGTCGGCAGTGATGATGCTCTATTTCGCTCACGCCCACAACGTAGACATGCGTTTCGACCTCGACCCCTCCATGACAGGCCTCGTGGTGGTAGCCTACGCGCTCGTCTTTGCCGTCTGCTCCTTCATCACATGGCTCGCATACTGCCGCTTCAAGGATTCCGAAATAGTAAACCGCTGGTAACCACAAGTCCGGAAATTCAGACAATAATTACCGGCCATTCTCCTCTCCCCACCCAAGCAACATCCTCAGCTTATGTTCACAGACAATTCCAAACCCATATACCTGCAGATAGCCGACCGCATCTCTGACCAGATCCTCGCCGGCGAGTTCGCCGACGGCGACCGCCTGCCCTCCGTCCGCGAGTACGCCGCAAAAGTCCAGGTCAACCCAAACACCGTGATGCGCACCTACGATTCCCTCGCCGCCGACGCCATCATCTTCAACCGTCGCGGCATCGGATACTTCGTGGCCGACGGTGCAGCCCGCGCCATCCGCAGCCTGCGCGCATCCCAGTTCCTCCGCGACGAACTCCCCGACCTCTTCCGTCGCCTCAACCTCCTCGGTCTCAAACCCGACGAGCTCGCCAACCTCTATTCCAACTACCTATCAGACAACGCACAACAATGAAAAAGTCAACACGCATCATCATAGCCACCCTCGTCGCCCTCGTGGTCATAACCATCGCCACTCCCTTCGTGTTCTTCAAGCGCGGCGACGGCAATTATTCCAAGTTCTCCGAGGCCGTCCACGTCTCCCTCGCCGGAAGCAACGCCGTCCTCGAGCATGAACCCGTCGCCGAACTCGGCATCAAAGTGGACGGCATCTACGCCGACAGCATCAACTCCCTCCAGGTCTGCATTGTCGAGAACCCCGACACAGCCTCAAAACTCGTCGTGGAAGCCGACAAGGCCCTCATGCGCTACATCAGCCTCCAGCCCCGCAAAGACGGCTCATGCCGCCTCTTCGTGGGCATTGAAGGCGACGAGAACCCTGTCGATGTCAGTGCACCCTCACTCAACATCACCATCCACGTCCCAGCAGGCTCCCTCCACTATGTCGACCCCTTCTGGAATGTCGACGTAACCCTCCAGGACTTCAACAACGCCACCATGACCTTCCGCGACAACCGCAACCTCCGCCTCGTCAACTCCTCCTTCGCCACCTTCTCCCTAACCAACATCTAACCCCTCTAACCCTCCCCCTATTTATCCGACCAATTCCAGCCCATGTAGGGACGCTCGGTCTGAGCGTCCGCCCTTCCAACCCTTCCCCATATTTATCCGGCCAATTCCAGCCCAGGTAGGGACGCTCGGTCTGAGCGTCCGCCCCTCCACCCCTCCCATCACCCAAAATATTATATTATTGGGCATATTGGGCCTATTGGGCCTATATTTAGCCTCCTCCCCCCCAAAAAAAATGATAACACC
>JAXJRL010000049.1:0-20089 GCA_036310635.1 Muribaculaceae bacterium
GGCGGTGTTGAAGTCGGGGTTGGTGAGCCAGTCCTCGAAACCGAACACTGCAACGGCTTTCTCGAAGTCCTTGGCGCCGCGCTGGAAGATGATGTATGCGTAGGCGTTGGGGTCAGTTTCCCAGCCTTTGCACTTGTAGGTCCAGCCGAGAACGCCGGAGCCCTCCTGGTTGCCGGAACGGGGCACGTAGTCGGGGAACTTCTGGTTGGGGTACTGCGGGAACTGGGTCAGATAGCCGATGCGGTCGAGTGTCTGCTGGTCGCGAGTCTTGATGCGGCACAGGTTCAGGCAGGCGTTGTGCATCGACTGATACACGTAGCAGCCTTCGCCGGTGCGCTCACGCTGCTGGAGGGCGGCGAGGAGGCCGATGGTCATGTGCATGCCGGTGTTCGAGTCGCCGAGTGCGGCGCCGCTCTGGGTGGGCACGGCGTTGTCGCCCTCCCACCATCCGGTTGTGGATGCTGCTCCGGCGGTTACCTGTGCCACGGGCTCGTAAGCCTTCAGGTCAGCGTACTTGGAACTTGTCGGGAAGCCCTTGATGGTGCCGTAGATGCAGCGGGGGTTGATCTTGTGCACCTCTTCCCAGCTGAATCCCAGCTTGTCCATTGCGCCCGGGTGGAGGTTCTCGATGAAGATGTCGGCGTTCTGGATAAGCTTTGTGAGGATAGCCTTGCCGTCGGCGGTGGCGGCGTTGAGGGTTATGGATTTCTTGTCAGAATTGAGTTGCAGGAAGTAGTAGCTGGGGCAGTCGGGGTCGAACTGCAGTTCGCCGCGGGTGGCGTCACCTTTGCCGGGACGTTCGATTTTGATGACTTCGGCTCCGAGCCATGCCAGGAGCTGTGTGCATGAAGGGCCGGACTGCACATTGGTGAAGTCGACCACGCGGATACCTTGTAAGGGTGCTGTGCTCATAGTTGAATTTTGAATTTTGAGGGGTTAGTTATGTGTGTTTATGCTATTATAACCATCATGAGGGCAAAAGGTTCAGCCCACGGTGAACGCCCCGAGTCGCAGCGTGTAGTCGGGCGATTTCAGGCTTCGGCGTATCGCTCCGCTGAAGCCGATTGAGCGCTGTGCGTCGGCCTCCGAGCCGTACTGTTGACTGGCCAGCACCACGGCGTCCTGCCCCCAGCGGCGGCACACCGTGTCGATGGCGCGGCTCACCGCGTCGGCCTTGGCATGTGCCCGGGCATCGTAGCTGAACAGGTCGGGCTGCAGGGCGTCGGCGCGACTGATGGCCGAAACCATGCATCCCGCACGCCGCCACCTCACCCCCGGACGCCATGCCCTCTCAAGCGCCCGCAGCGCCGCTCCGGCTATCAGCGGCGACGACGATGCCGCCGTGCCCAGCACCTCCACAGCCTGCGAGCCGAAACCCTGGTACACATCGTCGCACCAGTCGCCGCCCTCCAGAAACACCGTCACCACCCCCGCCACACTCCCCTGGCGCCTGAGCTTCGAGGCGCAGCGGGCGGCATAGTTGGCCACATGGGCGCGCATCTCCCCCATGTTGTCGCAGCGGCGCGGCAGTGTGCGACTGGTTACAATCGTCTTGCGCGTCACCCCGTCGAGAGTGTCTATCTCCACCACCGGGCGCCCCCACAGCTCGTCCCACGTGCGCTCGCCCGTCACATGCATGCGGCTGCGCACCCACTGCCGGCTCCGCTGGGTCAGGTCCCACGCCGTCACCACACCGCTTCGCCCCAGCATCGCCTCCAGCCTCCGGCCCACACCCCACACCTTGCCCACCGGGAAACCGCGCAGAGCCGCCTCGCGCTGTTGCTCCGTTCCCACCACGCAGCATTTCCTGTACCCCGCATAAGTCTTGGCATAGCGGCTCGCCATCTTTGCCAGCGTGCGCGTGGCAGCGATCCCCATGCTAACAGGCACACCCGTGCACCGCTCCACACGCCGGCACAGCTCCTCGCCCCACGCCTTGGCCCGGGCCGCGTCCAGACCATCCACACGGATGAACGCCTCGTCGATCGAGTACTGCTCCACAGCCATCCCCTCAGCCCGAAGCACCTCCATCACCCGCCGCGACAAGTCGCCGTACAGCGAATAATTCGACGAAAAAGCCACCACCCCGCCCCCAACTCCACAACCATGTAGGGACGCTCGGCCCGAGCGTCCGTCCCCCCGAAACGACGATTGAGCCGAACCATGTAGGGACACTCGGTCTGAGCGTCCGTCCCCCTGAAACGACGATTGAGTCGACCCATGTAGGGACGCTCGGTCCGAGCGTCCGTCCCCCCGAAACGACGATTGAACCGACCCATGTAGGGACACTCGGTCTGAGCGTCCGTCCACCGTCCCATATCCTCCCTGCAACAACTTGAAATAAGGCAACCCCTCCGGAATACCCATAGCCTTAGCCTCAGCCGACCGTGCCACCACACACCCGTCGTTGTTGCTGAGCACCACAACCGGCCGCCCCGCAAGGTCCGGACGGAACACACGCTCGCACGAGCAGAAAAAATTGTCGCAGTCAACCAAAGCAAACATCATACCTACCGCCTCCGCCGCCGATTCTCTTTAATGGTATGCGTCACCACACCCCACACCCTGAAATCGCGACCGCTGTCCGCCCCCACCTCAATCGGTGCATAGCGCCGGTTCGAAGGCACCAGAAGCACACGCGTAGCCTCGATGCGCAGCCGCTTCAGCGTGAAACCGCCGTCCAGACAGCACACACACAGGTCGCCGTCCTCAGCCTCGATGCTGCGGTCCACCACCACCAGGTCGCCGTCCTCGATACCCTCGCCGCACATTGAGTCGCCAGTCACACGGGCAAAAAACGTGCTGGCCGGATGCCGCACAAGCTCCCGGTTCAAGTCAATAGTGTCCATCAGATAGTCCTGCGCCGGACTCGGAAACCCCGCCTGCACAGCCCCCAGCACAAACCCGCTTCCCGCAGAAGTCATGCCCGCTTCAAGCGTCCGCCCCAAACGTGCCGCCCGAAACGACGATTGAGCCGATCCATGTAGGGACGCTCGGTCCGAGCGTCCGCCCGAAACACCACCGCCCGAAACACGACCGACCCCATGTAGGGACGCTCGGTCTGAGCGTCCGCCCGAAACACCACCGCCCGAAACACGACCGACCCCATGTAGGGACGCTCGGTCCGAGCGTCCGCCCGAAACGCCACCGTCCGAAACACGACCGACCTCATGTAGGGACGCTCGGTCTGAGCGTCCGCCCGAAACACCACCGTCAACCAGGCCACCGTCAACCCCACTCACAGAATATAAAATCAACTGTTCCATGTCCCAAAATTACCCACCCACCTGTGCAACAATTCTTCCTCACCCTGTTAAAATATCTTCAATCACCCACCTCCCTCATCCCGTTGCCACACCCCAAAATTCACCTTTGCCATGTGTCAAGCTCACTTTAATTGAAACCATGTCTCGGGCGGAGGTTGGTGTCTGGTAGATTTTTGGTAACTTTGTCGAAATATTTCTGATTTTGCTGCAAAAACTATGAAAGAGATTGACCCTAAAGAGACGTCGCGCGCCGTTGCGTTCGAGCTGTGGATGAAAGCGCCCATGCCCATGGTGACATTAGTCAAGAAGCTGGATGTAAGCAGGCTGATCCGGTACGGCCGCAAACATGGTTTAAAGTTCAATATGCTAATGTGTTGGTGCATAGGTCATGCCGCAAGCCAGGTGAAGGAGTTCTACATGCTGCCTGTGGGAGAAAAACTCATTCAATATGACACGTTGGCAGTCAACACCATAGTTGCCAACCGAAAGGGCGAAGTCAGCTCGTGCGACGTGCCGTTTTCGGACAATCTCAACACTTTCAACCAGGATTACCTCAGGCTCACCACTCTTGTGGCCGAAACCTGTGAAAACCACGATATCACCGACAGTATGGTGATAGGCACATCGGCCCTTGTCAGCACCGAGATTGAGTGTGCGGTGGGAATGTACAGCGGCATTTTCAACAATCCATTCATGATTTGGGGTCGCTACCGCACAGGAATGTTCAAGTCCACCCTCAACGTTTCATTCCAGTTCCACCACACACAGATGGACGGTGCCCACGCCGCCCGTTTCCTGTCCCTCCTACAACACCGTATCAATCATATGTAGCACATCCTGACCGGTTGGCGTCGATGACCAGTTCTGAAAATGGCATCCAGATTATAATACTTTGTTGAATAACGCTGCGTGCTATCGTTACCCATATGTTCCAAAATGGAACATGTGCTATGCTCATCCAATTCACCGGATTTGTATATGTTGGACAGGTGCTTGGATATGGCCGGCTGTTTTACTCCAAATAAATCAGCGATTTGCTGCTGGGTGAGCCATACTGTTTCGTTCTCAAGACGTACCTCAAGTTTGACAGACTCGTCAGGCTGATATAATATGATTTCGTTGTTTGGTTCCATGGGAAGATGGGGCGATGGGTTATTGAGCGGGAGTGGAGCGGCGGAACTTCCGGCGGAGGTATTTGATGCCTTCGGCTCCGATTATGGTCAGGCCGGTGTACTGGAAGGTTTTGGCCAGGCCGAACAGAATGACCCACAATGCGCCTTTGGCCGAAACGGACATGGGCAGGGCGAACTGCGCGAAGCTTGCCACGTAGCAGGGTATGCAGCAGAGGAGCACTATCACCCCCGTGCGGAACGACAGTGAGCGGAGGAATCGGATGATGCGGCTGTTTTCGTTGATGGCCATAGTGGATGCAAAGGTAGCGAATATTGGCGAAAAACGGTATATGGAATAAAATTTCGGTATATGTCCTGACGGAGATATAGAGTTTAAAAAGCAGTAACCTTGCAAATAGAAACCACGGTTGCGGAAACCACGGTTGCTATTCAGGCAATCGAGGGCGGCAGGGCATTTATTATCTTTGTTTCGTTGGTTTTTTGATACGATGTTGTAACTTTGCCCTGTGGTGTGGGGTGCAATTCATCCTTGACACACATTCATTCAATCGAAAAAAATAGTTATGCGAGGGCTTTTGTATATTGTCGTTTTGATTGCCGTTTGCGGGTGCGTCGGATCGGGCGGCCGCAACGGTGAGCTTGACGAGGCTCAGCGACTGCTGACGAGCGACCCCGGCGCGGCATACCGCAAGCTGAACGCCATCGATGTGTCGGACTTTCGCGACTCGGCCACGATGGCGCGATGGGCGCTGCTCTACAGCGAGGCCATGGTGGCCAACCGCATTGCGGCGCCTACGGACACCATTGTGAACATAGCCCTGGATTATTACGGCGGCCATGACGCACGCGATGAGTTTCAGCGTGCGTCGCGTCTGAAGTCACTGATGTCCGCCCAAGCCGGCGACAACGAGCTGGCCACCGCCCTTTATCTGCAGAAAGAGAAGGAGTTTATGCTCTACCGGGAGCGGGCTCGACGTGAGCAGATGGCGTTTGTGGTGGCGCTTGTGATCCTGGCCGCCGTGGGCACAATTGTGTGGATGCGACAGCGCCTAAAGCTTAAGAAAGCTCAGAACGAAGCTCTTATGGCCGAGGCTTCCGGGCTGAAATGCCGGATAGAGATGAATGCCAATGACATGGGCCGTATGGAGGCGGCGCTGCGCGGCATGCTCACGGAACGCTTCGCGCTGATTGACTCGCTGTGCCAGACCTACTACGAGACGCAGGGCAGCCCGACCGAACGCAAGGCCATCGCCGAGAAAGTGAAGAGCGAAATCGAGGCCGTACGCACTGATTCGTTTGCGGAAATGGAGCGCACGGTGAACGATTGCCGCGACAATCTTCTGCAGCGGGTCAAGGCCGCATATCCCGACATCAAGCCCGACGACTACCGCCTCGCCACTTACCTTGCCAGCGGACTTTCGGCGCGCACCATAAGCCTGCTGATGGGCGAGACTGTCGAGGTGATATACAAGCGCAAGTCGCGCCTTAAAAAGCGGCTTCAGGAGCGATTCAAGTCGGCTGAAAGCTCCATTCTGGACATTTTCTGAGGCTGAAAACGGGAGTGTCAGAATTTCGGGTGAGGCATATTTGTATATGACTGATTTACAGGTATATACTGGTGAGGCTGTCAGATTGTATTTTTGGAACGATGGGCTGAAAACGAGTAGATTTGCAAGCAAAAAGCATTGTAAAATTCCACTCGTATGAATAGCAAAAACATCATCACACTCGTTGCCGCCCTTATGCCGGCAATGGCGCTCAAAGCCCAGCAGACAGAACCTGTCGACAGCCTGGCGCAAGAACTTCAGGAAGTGGTTGTCACCGCCAGGCAACCCGCCACCAAACTCGTTGGCACAACCCTCGTATCCACCATTGCCGGCAGCAACCTGGCAGACATCGGCAACGCCCTCGACGTGCTCGCCCAGCTGCCGATGATCAAGGTGGTGGACGATGCAGTGTCGGTGACCGGCCGAAGCGGTATAGAGATATACATCGACGGCAGGCCTATGCGCGACAATGAAGAGCTGCGGCAGATACAGTCGTCCAACATCAGCAAAGTGGAGCTGCTGATGGCCCCGGGAGCCGCTTACGAGAGCACTACGGGAGCCGTGTTGAAAATCACCACCAGGCGCAACTTTGTCCAGGGCCTTTCCGCCAGCGACTACCTGCAGGTGGAGCGCCGGCGCCGCTGGTCGGTGATGGACAATCTGAATCTGGGTTACCGAACCGGAGCATGGGACATATTCCTGAGCGGCATCGTGAACCACAACAACCAGCTGATCAAGGGCTCAACCACCAACACGCTCGTGTACGACGGCAAAAAGACCGTGGTGGGCAGCAGCCAGCACAACGAATATCCGTCGACCGTGGGGGTGGTGAAAGGAGGCTTCAACTATGCCCGTGCCGCACAATCGTTCGGCGCTTATTACCGCTACAATCCCGAATACGGCAGTTTCACGAACACCGGTTTGGAATGGCTTGACGCTGAACCACCCCTAAGCCGACAGATAGACAGGACGATACACTCACACAGCCACCTCGTGTCGGCCTACTATGAGAACACCTTCGGCGGCAAATACATGCTTCATTTGGACGGCGACTACCGCCGATCAGTGGCGAAAAATACCACTGCCACCATTTATCCCGACGCCGAGGCCAACGATGTGAACAGCAACGACCGGCGCACCTCAACCCTCTGGGCCGGCAAGCTTTACCTGAATTTCCCGCTCTTCCAGGGCGATATGACCATAGGAACTCAGGACAGCCACACCCACACCGTGCTCAACTTCAACATGCTCAGCCCGGAGGTCGGCGCCTACATCCCTTCGTCGCTGACCGATGCACGTCAGACCTCCGCGGCGCTGTTCGCCACCTGGAGCCGGACTATGGGACGGTTCAGCCTTACGGCAGGACTCCGCTACGAGTATGTGGACTATGACTTCACCGTGAACGGCGAGCGCGACAAGGATGTGAGCCGCCGCGACCACCTGCTCACCCCCGACATATCGCTGGGCTACAGCTTCAACGACCGCGCACAGCTCAGCCTGAGCTACAAACTCGCCACCGTGAAGCCGCCGTATTCGCAACTAACCGGCTCGCTGAACTATGTGGGGCAGCACGAGATCGAGGGCGGCAACCCGGCCCTTCGCGATGAGAAAATGCACGATGTGCAACTGTTCGGCATGTGGGGCGACTTCATGCTGCAGGCCGACTATCTGCGCAGCTTCGACACCTACGCCTATGTGAAGCAACTTTATCCTGCCCGGGACCTGCAACTGCTCATGCATCCCGTCAACATCGATGTTACGGCCTTGAGCGTCTATGCTGTCTGGTCCCGACGCATTGGCCCATGGACGCCCAATGTGGCTCTGGGGATATACAAACAGTGGCTGCGTCTGGACGGCACGCATTACAACCGCCCCATACCCTCCTACAGCTTCAACAACACCCTGGCATTGCCGCGCGGATGGACCCTGACGCTGAACATGAACGGCCAGGGACGCGGCGACATGCACACCAACCGCTTCGGCACCACATGGTTCACGGCCGACGCATCAGTCGGCAAGACGCTGCTGAACAAGGCCCTGACAGTGAAACTCTCGGCCACCGACATCTTCAACACCGCCAGCAACGACTGGACCATGAACACCTACGGCGTGTTCGTCGACAAGCGGCAGAGCTACGACCGACGCGGCATTTCGCTGAGCGTCTGCTACCGCTTCCAGCCCCGCAAAGACAAGTACAAAGGCTCCTCAGCCTCCGAATCCGAGTTGCGCCGCCTGTGAGCCGCTGAGCGTGCGGCGAGCGCATGGCAACGCCGGCGGACAACGTGCATCAGCATCCTCAGCCTGCACGTTAATAATCTCTTAGGGACGGGGACGGTGGGGTAGGAAGAACAGGAGAGCGGCGAGGGCGGCCAGGAGGATGATGGCGGCGGCGCAGACGGGGACTGTCTGCACCCCGTGGCCGGCCACGGCTATGCCGCCTATGAGGGCGCCGGCGCCTATGCCCACGTTGAAAATTCCCGAGAACACGCTCATGGCCACCGACGACGATGCCGCCGGCGTGAAGCGTATGATCTGGTCCTGGTAGGCGATGCTGAACATGGTCAGGGAGCATCCCCACAGCAGGCAGTCGGCCATGAGCGCCCCCGTGCCCAGGTGAGCGGCCGGAACGATGCCGAGCACAAAGGCGCAGACAGCAAAGGTGATGCCGCCCAGGATGGCCCGCGGATGCCGCGGGAACATGCGCGACATAAGGTAGCTGGCCATGATGCCGGCAATGCCGAATATGCTGAGTGTGACGGTGATGAGCTCCGGATCCATGCCGCCTACGCGCGCCAGGAAGGGCTCGATGTAGCTGTAGGCCGTATATTGGCCGGTGACGAGCAGCGCCGTCACCAGATAGATGGCGCGCAGTGCGGGATTCGTGGCTATGTCGCGCACCATCTCCTTGCGGCTGTGGTCGGCCCCGACGCCGGGCTGTTTGGGGAAGATGAACCACAGCAGGCCGAATAGCACCAGGGCTGTAAGGGCCACGGCGCCGAACGACATGCGCCATCCGGCCATCAGTCCGATGGTGCGTCCCACGGGCATGCCGGCCACCATCGCCACGCTCTCGCCGGCGGCTATCATGCCTATGGCCTTGGTGGCATTATGGCCCGGATACACGCCCACGGCAAACACGGGCACCACCGACCAGAACACCGCGTGAGAAAGCGCCACGATGAATCGCGAGGCCAGCAGAGTGCCGAACGTCGGCGCCAACGACGACAGTCCGTTGCCCAGCGTGAAGATGCCGATCAGCCACAGCAGCAGCCGGCGGTGCTCCATCTTGGCGCACGCCAGCATCAGCGGCAGCGAGAGGATGGCCACACACCACGCATAGATGGTTACGAGCATGCCGGCCTGCGACTCGGTGATGTCGAAGCCGCCGGCAATGTCGGTGAGCAGGCCTATGGGCATCAGCTCTGAGGTGCCGTAGGTGAACGTGGCTACGGTCAGACAGAGCACCGGAAGGAGAGAGTCGGAGGATATGGGTTTCATAGACATTGCGTAGCGGATTAGTTGACGGGGGCGATGCGAAGACCGATGGCCACGGCGGCGAGGCCGGCCAGCACGCTCCCCAGGGCATAGACGGCGGCGATGAGCAGGTGGCCGTCGGCGAGGAGCGAGAGCGTCTCCTTTGAGAAGGTTGAGAAAGTGGTGAAGCCGCCGCAGAAGCCCACCACGAGTGCCAGGCGCATGGTCTCCGAACCGAAGCCACGGGCCATCAGGGCTGACAGCAGTCCGATGAGCAGACATCCGGCCACGTTGGCGATGAACGTGGGCCAGGGGAAATGTGTGGAGGGGAGCAGGGCTATGTTGCGGCTGATGGCATAGCGGGCCAGGCTGCCTGCACCGCCGCCGATGAATACAGCCAGAATGTGGACTACTGACATGGCGCGTGACGAATGAAAATGCGTGCAAAGGTACAAAATAGCAGCGAAACATGAGCCCCGCTCTTTAATATTGTTTAATAGAAAAGATGTGTAATTTTATGATTCAGTAAGATTTGCATGGATGCAAAATGCATAATTTTGCGCCACGGAACATCCATCACAGCAGAATGAAGGTGAAAGTAGAACGTAGAGAGAAGAGCGCGCGGTCCCTTTGGGGACTGTGCGTCGCGTTCCTTTTGCTTATGGCGGCGCTCCAGGTCAGGGCTGCGGTAGTGGTTGACGCCGTGAGCCGCCGCGGTCTGGCCGGAGTGAGCGTGTTCGACCGCCGCGGAAATGCCGTCGGCGCTTCTGACCGGCACGGACGCCTGCCCTACGCCCCCGCCGCTGCTTACCCGCTCACGTTGCGGTGCCTGGGCTATGCCGAGGCCACGCTCCAAGCCGGGGCAGACACCGTTCTGCTCCACGAGCACCTCACGGAGTTGCCGGAGTTCGTGGTGGAGCGGCGCAAGAACAACATGGTGCACATTCTGGCCTATGTGCGCGAATATTCCACACTCTCCACCTACACCGACACCGTCACCCTTTTCCGCGAGAAAATGGTGGACTACATGCTGCCCATCGAGAAAAAAGGCAGATACAAGGGCTGGCGGCGCCCCCGCGTGATTGCAAGCCGCTCTTACTATCGTTTCACCAACGCCGCGGGCCTGGACAGCGTGAGCAGCGAGTGCGCGCACCATTTCTCATGGTCGGATTGGGTGGGCCTGGCCCCGACACCTTCCCTGCCCGCGGGGCTAAGAGGCAGGGAAGAGGCTGCTGACACCCTGCGGGGCCGGTACAGCGCAACAGAGACATGGACTCGCCACGACGACCGCGTCCGCGTCGAGGTTGATGTGCTTGCCGACACCGTCAGCCGCCGATGGGTGCCTGAGCTCGACGCCTTTTTCCAACGCGGTCTCGACTTCGAGCGGTTCCGCGTGGCCTACGCCTACGAGAACGTTACCGAAGACAGCATACGGCCTCAGTCGCTCACCGGCTACACCCTGAGCATCGAGAGCAACGGCCGCGGGCGCACCATGTTCATGTTCGGACATTCCGACCAGCCGTTTTGGGTCACCACCTACGCCCAGGTGTGGGTGCTCGACCGCGAACTTGTCAGCGTTGCCGAGGCCCGGCGCTGGGAACGCGGGGAGCATGACGGCGACCGAAGCACCATAATCGAGGCCGCCGACGCCCCCGAGCTCCGCCCCGAGACTCTGGAGCTGGTCAGCCGCGTCGATGCCGAGAACCGTGAGGCCAAGCGGCTTGTGCGCGTGCCTGACCAGAAACTGAAAGGCCGGCCGGTGCGTCGGCAGCACTTCGGCCAGCGCGTCCTGCATCTGCTCAAGGAGGCTACAGGGATAAGCACGCTGATAGAGAGGAGCAACGAGAAAAAAGAGTGGCGAAAATTCAAGGACAGTCGCTCACAGCCAAAACCTCAGCGGGAGTAAAAAGAGCGCATGTAGGCATGTGTTGAAGAAATTTCAACATTATGTGGAGTTGAAGCGTAAATTTTTGGCATTTTTGGCCGTTATTAAGAAAATTTGGGCCATATTTGCGGAAATTTAGCGGTAAAGCGCCAACCGGTGCTGATGTTTATGCCACAGCATGCGCCGGCGGATGCTATGTATAGCGTTCCTGCTTGGCGAACCCCGCATGACCAAAACATTCCTCACAGATATGAACAATAGGACGATTTCAATCAGGCAGGCCGTCAGACAGGCGGCCGTATGCGCCGCGCTCGCGGCAACACTGACGGCAACGGCGGTGGTGGCCGACCCCACACCGCGCACCGTTACCCAACCCGACGGACGCACCGTGACCCTGCAGCTCCACGGCGACGAATTCAACAGCTGGACGCTGACGCGCGAGGGCGCCAACGCCGTGTGGAACGCCTCGGAACGCCGCTGGGAGTATGCCCGGCTCAATGCCGCAGGACAGCTGGAGGCAGCCGGCATAGCAGCTGCCGACGGCCTGGTGCCCAGCGGTGTGGCCATGCGCATGGTGCCGAAAACTGACAGCAGGATGCGTGCCCCTGGCAAGCAGCGCCTCCAGGGGTCGCTGACCGACCTCAGCCGTTTCCGCGGCCTCGTGATCCTGGTGGAATACAACGACGCCCCCTTCACCCGCGCCGACTACCGGCAGGTGATGGAGGACATGATCATGAAGCGAGACTACGACGGCTTCATGACCACCGACCTGCTGCCGAGCAAGGTGGAGTGCACCGGCTCCGTCCGCGACTACTTCTTTGACAACTCCTGCGGCAAGTTCGACCCGCAGTTCGACGTGGTGGGCCCCGTGAAGATAGACATATCGCAGCATGCCGCCAACAAGACCAGCGGCGCCCAGCGCATTGTCGACGCAGCCCTGCGTGCAGCCGACCCGATGGTGGACTATTCGGTCTACGACACCGACGGCAACCGACAGGTGGACATGGTCTACTTTGTGTTCAGCGGCGGCGGCTCCAACTACAGCGGCAACGACCAGACTCTCATCTGGCCCCACGCCTCGACGGTGATGGGCACCAGCCTTGACGGCGTGAGCTTCGGTCGCTACGCATGCTCCACCGAGCTCTACGGCAATCCGGCTGCGAAAACCCTCGACGGCATCGGCACGATTGTGCACGAGTTCGGCCACGTGCTGGGCCTCCCCGACCTCTACGACACCGACTACGAGACAAACGGCCAGAGCGTGCATCCGGCCAAATGGAGCGTAATGGCCGGCGGCTCGTACCTGAACAAGGCCCGTACTCCGGCAGGCTACAGCCTGTATGAGCGCTATGCCCTGGGATGGGCCAACCCCCGGGTGATCACCGAGGCCGGCGAATACGCTCTGCAGCCCATCAATGCCGGCTCAGAGGCCGACGGCTACCGCATCGACACCAAGGTGAAAAACGAATACTTCCTGCTCGAGGCTCGCAACCGCACACGCTGGGACGAGTATCTGCCCGGCGACGGCATGCTGGTTCACCGTGTGGACAGCACCGACACCAAAGCATGGGACAACAACGATGTCAACATCAACCCCACACACAACTACTATACCCTGCTGCGCGCCACCCCGAAACGCTCAGGCACGGGCGTAGCCGACAGCGACGGCGACCCCTTCCCCGGCAGCGGCAATGTCACCAAGCTCGACAACGCCACCGAGCCCAGCTTGCGCTCCTGGACCATGGTGTCCACCCCGCTGGTGCTTGACAACATAGCCCGCGCTGCCGACGGCTCGGTGAGCTTCACGGTCAAGAGCGACGACGTGCCCACTCTGGTCGAGGATTTCCGCACCATGGCGCCGACAAGCGCCGACACCACCGGCATGGAGGGCCGCTTCGCACAGTGGGAGCTGAAAGGTGGCGCCCGAATCGAGTCTGACTCGACAGCCGTTTCCCGTCTGACCACGGTGAAGAGCGCGGAGGCCATATGCAGCCCCGTGGACGCCACGGTTGAGAATGTGGCCATCACCATCACCAATCCCACCACGAGCAACGCAGTGTTCCGCCTCTACAGCATGGCCGAGGGCACCACGGCATGGAAACCCGTGTCCACAGTGCAGGGCAGCGCCAATCCCTCGGTCAAGGCCGGAAGCACCATGACCATACATTATAATACAGGCACACTGGTAAAGCCCCGGCTGCGCCTCATGCAGTACACCGGCAACACCCAGGTGCGCTGCACAGTGGAGCGAGTGGAGCTGGGCATACGCCCCGGCACCAGCGGCGTTGAGTCCATCGAGGTGGAGGCCGCAGGCACACGCGCCGACGGCTGGTACGACCTTCAGGGCCGGCCCGTAACCGAGCCTTCAGCTCCCGGCCTGTATATCCGCGTGGAAGGCGGCAAGGCCGGCAAAGTGGCCGTGCGCTGACCGCATCATTACACCGACAGTTTTTATTCCCAAACCCCGCCTACACACCCACGGAGCGGCCCCTGAACAGAGAACGGGCCGCCCCGACGGGATGGCGGCATACATTCATCAATCACAGTTCTCTGACCATTATCACACTATGAGAAGACTTAAGACTTCTTTGATTGTGGGGCTTATGGGCGCCATGTGCGGCACTGCCGCAAGCGGCCAGGCGGTGGGCTACATGTCGGCTGAGGGAAACCTCAACGCCGCCATCGCAGCCAAGGCACCCGCCGGCAAGGCGTTCAAGCTGCAGACCCCGGAGCGCATGGAGCTCAAGGTGGCAAGCCAGGCCGTGAAGGCCGATGCCGCCAAGGTTCAGGCTCGCCGCGGCGTCAAGGCCAAAGCCACCACTTCGGAGGGTGTGGCCGGCTACTATGTCGGCACATACCTCACTCTGTCGAGCGGCAGTTTTGACGGCGGCTCCACTATGCAGATCACGCGCGATGCCGAGGGCGACTCGGTGACAATCGCCGCATTCTGGAACGGCTGCCCCGCACGCGCCAAATATGACGCTACAACCGGCACCCTGAGCATCCCCCGCCAGTTCATGATGACCGACGCCAATCTGGGCGCACTTGACCTGGCCGTGGCCTCGCAGACGGGCGCTCCCGACTACTCGGCACAGCTCGTCGGCACCGTCAAGGCCGATGGCACCATTGACTTCGGCGATGCCTGGTACGGCATCTATGTGCAGACCAAGGGCACCAACAAGGACAAGTTTGTGGGCGCCTACTACAGCCTGCAGATGCGCAAGCCCAACGGCACCATGACCTACGTGACCAGCAAGGGCGAGCAGGCCGGATACTATGTGAACATAGACCAGACCGCCCCCAACATGCTGGCCGTAAGCAACATCTTCAACCGAGGCCTGAGCATCGAGGTGGAGCTGAAGCGCGACCGCACAGCTTCCATCAGCAACCAGGTGGCAATGAAGAACTCCTACGGTTCGTGGGTTATGATTGCCTGCAAGGCGTTCAACGACGCCGGCAACCTGACCCAGTACTCGGGCACCATCCTCACCGATGCCGCCGCAGCCGACAACAACACCGTGCTGCGCTGGACTGACTGGTCGCTCCTGTGCCAGGAGGCATCGTCGTATGCCGGCAAGCTGACCAACGCTGTCCTCACCGCAGCACAGCCGTTCAGCTATCCCGAGCTCACTGTCAAAGAGTTCGAGGGTGAAGGCACCGAAGCCAACCCCTACCTGATCAAGAGCCTCGACCATCTCATCCTGCTCGCCGACAAGGTGAACACCGACGAAGACCTGGCTTTCGGCAGCGGCACACAGGCGCACACCAGCACCTACCGCGGCAAATACTTCGCAATGGCCAACGACATCGACATGCAGGGCTACCGCTTCGAGCCTATCGGCTTCAGCTACAGCCAGCGCTTCGGCGGCGTGTTTGATGGCAAAGGCCACAGCATCAAGGGCCTGAGCGTTGACGCCGGAGCCAAGTACTATGCCGGCCTCTTCGGCATGTGCGACACCACAAGCGTCATCAAGAACGTGGTTCTTGAGTCGCCGAAGGTACTCTGCGGCTATTATTCGGCCGGCTCGCTGGTGGGCTATACCCGCGGCAGCCTTGAGAACATCACCGTCAACAACCCCGCCATGTCGGGTGCCACTTCCGGCAACGGCGGCGTGGCCGGTATCGTTGGCGGCTACCTGAAGAACTGCCATGTGAACGGCGGTGTGGTTATGGGCGTAGGCTTCCTCGGCGGCGTTGCCGGCGAGGTTCACGGCGGCGCTTACAACTGCTCGGCCGTGGGCACCAACGTCTATCTGACCGGCACCGGAACTCCCGGCGGCGGCGTTCTCGGCAACCTGCTCGAGGCCGACGGCGACCAGCTGTGGTTCAGCGGCCTCCTGTCCTATGCCAACCTTAGCAGCGACGGCGGCCAGTACCTGGGCGGCGTCTGCGGCATGATTCAGAATGTGAAGCTGAGCAACTCGTTCTTCTCGGGCGTGATGCGCGGCTACAGCAACGAGAGCCTCTTCGGCGGCGTTACCGCCCTGCTCAGCAGCGGCACCCTGGAGAACTGCTACTCGTCGGGCTACATGCAGTGCTACACCCGCAAGGGCGGCGGCATCGTGGGCCAGATCCAGAACGGCAGCTCCAAGAAGACTCCCGCAGTCAAGAACTGCTACACCTCGGCAACTGTGGTGATCGACACGTACCAGTATGACCGCAACAACTGCAACGAGGTTATCGGCACCATCATCGCCGACAGCAACCCCGAAATAAGCAATGTGTACTACGACCGCCAGGTGACCGACTTCAAGTCGACCCGCTTCGGCTCCACAACCGCTGCGCTGACCGCCGCACAGGGCCCCGCCGGCTTCCCCGCTGACGCATGGACCTTCACCCCCGGCGCTTATCCCCGCATCAAGGCTCTGGCCGAGAACGAGGAGTCGAAGTACAGCGCATCGGCTGTTAACTTCGCCACCGGCGACAGCTACAAGAAGCTCTCCAACAACACCGCCCTGACAGCACTGGGCAACACCAAGTTCCTCTTCGCCAACGGCCAGAAGCTCTCAGCCAACGGCCACTACGCCAAGATCGTCGACAACAAGACCATGGAAATCGGCAGCGAATTCGGCTCCGACACCCTCTATGTGGTCAACGGCGACGTGCAGACCTTCCACATTGTAAGCATTGCCCCGATACCCTTCGAGGGCGACGGCTCGGAGGAAGCTCCCTTCCTGATCAAGACCAAGGCCGACATGATCGCCCTCGGCGAAGCCACAACCGCCAAGGGTCAGATGTTCCCAGGCATGTACTTCGCTCTGACCAACGACATCGACATGGAGCTCGACCCCGCATTCGACGGCATCTGCGCCGACAATCGCGTTTCGGCCGCTTCCACCAAGTTCCAGGGCATCCTTGACGGCCGTGGACACACCATCGACCGCATCTACCTGAAGCGATTCGGCTGGAAGACCGAGCCCACTGCTACCGCAGTCGGCACCATCGACACCAACCTCGGCCGCTCTTACTCAGGCCTCGTAGGCCGCCTCGGTGAGGACGGCGTGATCCGCAACCTCAACATCGGCAAAAACTCCAAGTTCGAGTTCTACGGCACCTCAGGCGCCTTCGTTGGCCAGCAGGACGGTCTCGTTGAGAACTGCCGCAACTACGCCGACGTGCTCGGTTACAGCTGCTGGATCGGCGGCATCACCGGCATGGTCAACAAGGGCGGTAAGATTGTAAACTGCTACAACGACGGCAACATCACCACCGGCTATGCAAACGCCGGAGGTATCGCCGGCACCAGCAACGGCCTCATCGACGGCTGTGCCAACGCCGGTGACATCACTGCCAAGCTCCTCTGCACCAACTACGCCAAGCAGCTCCAGCGCGTGGGCGGCATCGTAGGCGGCGGCTCGGGACAGGCTGTTGTCAACTCTGTCAACTACGGCACCGTTTACGCCCAGCTCAACAACGCCGGCGGCATAGCAGCAGCTATGGAGGGCACCTCCTCGGCCGGTTCATTCCCCAAGGATTCCATCGCCAACGTTGTCAACGTGGGCAACGTGTACTGCGGCAACCGCGCCACCCTCGGCGCAGTTCTCGGCCTGGGCGGTGTGAAGAACGTTAAGAACGTATACTTCGACGCACAGGCCATCGGCCTCAAAGCCGCCGCCAACAATGACGTTGAAGGCATGTACGCATCTGAAACACCCGCTCTGACCGACGGCAAGGCTCTCGAAGGCCTCTCTGCCGACCTGTGGGACTTCAAGGCAGGCATGTACCCCGCGCTCAAGGCATTTGCCGACGAGCCCAAGGTTGATGCCGCACGCCGCGTGCTCCTCACCGTCAAGTCAGGCGAGACCGTGGCCGAGCTCTACACTGACGTGACCCTCTCCGACGCCGCCACATGGACCGTGGCCGAAGGCACAGCCTTCCGCGTGGAGGGCGGCAAGCTCATCGTTCCGCAGAACGTGACCGCTGTCACCGCCGACACCCTCGTGGCTGTCAACAAGGCCGGTGTGCGCCGTCCCATCCTGGTGCAGGCCGTTCCCGCCATGCCCCTGGCCGGACGTGGAACCGAGGCCGAGCCTTACGTGATCAACAACACCGACGAGTGGACAAGCCTGGCCAACTGGATCTCGGCAACAGCCAAGGACCTCAAGGGCGAGTTCGTAGCCGTCACCGCCGACCTTGACTTCACCGGCAAGACCGTCACCCGCATGGGCGCTGACGGCATCACCGGTTTCGCCGCCACCCTCAACGGCCGCGGCCACACAGTCAAGGGTCTCGACCTGAAGGCCACCGCCAACATGAAGAGCGGCCTGTTCGGCACCATCCAGGCTGCCGGCGCCGTAACCGACCTCACCTTCGAGGGCAAGGTATCGGCCGCCTACACCTTTGCCTGCCCCGTGGTTGACAACCTCTACGGCCGCCTCGAGAACATCAAGTCGGCAATGACCGTCACCACCACCAAGGCCAACGCCGCAGGCGTAGCCGGTAAGGCTTACGCCGGAGCATCGTTCCGCAACGTGGAGTTTGCCGGAACCCTTGAGAGCAACCAGACCGACCTTGGCGGCCTCGTGGCCCAGTCGGAGGGCGGCGTAAGCTTCGCCGACTGCAAGTTCACCGGCACCATCAAGTCGACCGTAGTGCCCACCAAGGCCACCGTCATCAACATCGGCGGTCTCGCCGCCAATGCCGGCGCCGCCACCTTCACTGACTGCCTCAGCCAGGGTACCATCTCTATGGCCGAAACCACCTTCACCACCACAGTGGCCGGATTTGTAGGCACAGCTGTCGGCGCCAAGGACAACGGCCTCTACACCTTCACCAATTGCGAGAACGCCACGGCCATCACCGCCGGAGGCAAGGTAGCAGGCTTCATCGCCGCCGCCCCGTCGTCCAGCTCGTCAGCCGGCAACGCACAGTACGTCCTCACCGACTGCCGCAACACTGCCGACATCACCACCGAGTCGACCAAGGCCATCTCGTCAGCTCCCACCGCAGGCCTCGTGGCCATTTACACCCCCGGCTCGCGCTTCACACGCTGCTCCAACACGGGCACCGTCATCTCCAACATGAACACCTACACAGCAGGCATCGCCGCCTACTACGTAGGTACCCCCGGCAGCACCTCCACCCCTGCCACCGTTGAGTTCACCGACTGCGAGAACAGCGGCCTCATCGTGGCTGACGGCAACCGGGGCGCCGGTATCTGCGCCTACGTGATGGGCGCCACCACCCTCACCAACTGCCACAACACTGGCGACATCGAGGGCAACCGCATGCTCGGCGGCATCTGCGCCGGCCTCTCCGGCACAGGTCCCCGCCTGTACAACTGCTACAACACCGGAGCCATCTCCGCCAAAGCCGACCGCGCCGGCGGCCTCATCGCATGGGGCTCGCCCACAAACGGCACCGTTGAGGGCTGCTGGAACTCCGGCATGGTGCAGTCGCTCTCCGAGGTTCAGGACACCAAGACAAGCCTCTCGCCCGCCTATGAGGTGGCAGGCCTGGCAGCCGCTTCGTCGGCAGCCTTCAAGGACTGCTACAACGTGGGCACCGTCAAGGGTCTGAGCGTTGTCGGCGGCCTGGTAGGCACTCCCACCAAGGGCAAGACCAGCTTCACCAACTGCTACAACGCCGGACGCATCATAGCTCCCGCCGACAGCTGCGGCTCCATAGTGGGCGTAAGCATCACCGCCGGCAAGCTTTGGAACGCCGACAACGTGATCGAGAACACCTACTATCTCGACGAGAACAAGTCTGACCACGACGCCGACTATGCCGGCCGTCCCGTCAGCCGCACTCAGCTCGCCGCTCTCGACCTCGGTGAAGGCTTCACCTCGCCCGATGAGTACACCCACCCGCTGGTCAAGGCTTTCGCCGACCATCCCGTGGCTCTCTTCCATGCTGCCGAGCTCGTCCTCGCTGAGGGCGACACCCAGCAGGCTGTTACCAAGGCGTTCGGTCTCGGTGGCACTCCCGCCGTTACCTGGACAACTGACTGTCCCGCTCTCGCCGTCAAAGGCAACCGCGCCGAGTTCATCGACGCCTTCAAGGGCGTGATCAACGTCACCGCCACCTCCGGCGACCTGACCAAGACCTATCAGCTCCAGGCCGACGCTCAGGCCGGTGTAAGCGACATCCTCGGTGACGCCGACGTGGTTTCAAGCCGCTGGTACGACGCCGCAGGCGTTGAAGTGGCTGCTCCCGCTCAGGCCGACGGCCGCGTCTACATTGTAGTCGCCACCATGGCCGACGGCACCACCCGCACCGCCAAGGTTGTGAACAAGTAATCCCCCCGGAGCGACGGTCATCGCTGACCGAAGCCCCGTACAC
>JAXJRL010000050.1:0-3284 GCA_036310635.1 Muribaculaceae bacterium
GTTCATGGTGCGCAACACCTACATCTATCCGCCGGAGTTCTCGATGCGAATTATCGCCGACATCTTTGAGTACACCTCGCAGAACATGCCCAAGTTCAACTCCATCTCCATCTCCGGCTACCACATGCAGGAGGCTGGTGCAACTTGCGACATCGAGCTGGCTTACACCCTGGCCGACGGCCTCGAATACCTCCGCGCCGGTGTTAACGCCGGTATGGACATCGACGCCTTCGCTCCCCGTCTGTCATTCTTCTGGGCCATCGGCATGAACTACTTCATGGAGGTTGCCAAGATGCGCGCCGCACGTATGCTCTGGGCCAAGATCGTAAAGCAGTTCAACCCCAAGAACCCCAAATCGCTGGCTCTGCGCACACACTCGCAGACATCAGGCTGGTCACTCACCGAGCAGGACCCCTTCAACAACGTAGGCCGTACCTGCATCGAGGCCATGGGCGCCGCTCTGGGCCACACCCAGTCGCTCCACACCAACGCTCTTGACGAGGCTATCGCACTGCCCACCGACTTCTCGGCACGTATCGCCCGTAACACCCAGATCTACATCCAGGAGGAGACCATGGTCACCAAGCAGATCGATCCCTGGGGCGGTTCGTACTACATCGAGGCTCTCACCAACGAGATCGCCCACCGCGCATGGGAGCACATCCAGGAAATCGAGAAGCTCGGCGGCATGGCCAAGGCTATCGAGACCGGCCTGCCAAAGCTCCGCATCGAAGAGGCTGCCGCCCGCACCCAGGCACGCATCGACTCCGGCCGTCAGACCATCGTAGGCATCAACAAGTACCGCCTCGAGCACGAGGATCCCATCGACATCCTCGAGATCGACAACACCGAGGTGCGCAAGGAGCAGATCGAGCGCCTCAACGAGGTGAAGGCCGAGCGCGACGAGGCCAAGGTGAAGGAGGCTCTCGCTGCCATCACCGAATGTGTTCGTACCAAGAAGGGCAACCTGCTCGACCTCGCCGTCAAGGCCGCCGGTCTCCGCGCCACCCTCGGCGAGATTTCCGACGCCTGCGAGGACGTGGTAGGTCGCTATAAAGCTGTAATCAGAACTATCTCAGGAGTGTACTCAAGCGAAACCAAAGAAGATCCCGACTTCAAGAAAGCTCAGGAAATGTGCGAAGACTTCGCCAAGCGCGAAGGCCGCCAGCCCCGTATCATGATTGCCAAAATGGGCCAGGACGGTCACGACCGTGGCGCCAAGGTTGTTGCCACCGGCTATGCCGACTGCGGCTTCGACGTGGACATGGGCCCGCTGTTCCAGACTCCGGAAGAGGCTGCCCGTCAGGCCGTAGAGAACGACGTTCACATTCTGGGCGTTTCCTCGCTGGCTGCCGGTCACAAGACCCTCATCCCGCAGGTTATCGCTGAGCTCAAGAAGCTCGGCCGTGAGGACATCCTCGTAACCGCCGGCGGCGTTATCCCCGCACAGGACTACGACTTCCTCTACAAGGCAGGCGTGAGCGCCATCTTCGGCCCCGGTACCCGCATCCCCGTATCGGCCATCAAGATGCTCGAGATTCTGAACGCCGAGGAGTAATCAGACACCGTTGCGAAAAACCCTTTCGCATAGACCATAATTAAAGCTATGGCGACCAAAAATCGATTTGGTCGCCATAGCTTTTTATTTTTCAGCGTGTCAGCCGCTTCAGCCTGTCATCTTCAGGCTCAATCTGCTGACGGAGTGGCCGCTACCAGTGTGTGCGCCACAGAATCGGCGTCAACGTAGCTGCCACGGAACGAGGCCACGCCGTCGCTGACCGTGAGCATACCGTTGATGTGGTTGTAGACGGCGCCGTCAATCTCCTCGTCCATTTTTAGCAACGCACGGTTGCCGCCGCCGGCGAGGCGCGACAAGCCCCGAAGCGCCACATGCTCGGAGCCGTCCTCGGAGTACCATCCTTCCACGCTGCCGTCGCGCCCCACTGTCAGATGAATCTCCACTGGAACGCCGTCGAGTGTGCCTTCCATCGTGAATGTGCCCACGGCGCCATTGCCGGCTTCGGCCGTCTCATGCACGGGCTGCTCGGGCACCCGGAGTGTGTCGACCGACGAGGTATCGGGCGGTGCCATGTGGTCCACCACCACTGTCCTCCGTTGTTTTGAAGCAGCTGCCTTCCGGGCATGTTTTGCCTCATTTTCAGCATCTTTGCCGCACGAAGTCATTGCCAGGAGGGCGGCCACTGCGATGATTCCGGGTTTGTATACCTTATTAATATGCATTGTGTCTGTTGCGCGATGTATTGATAACAGCACAAAATTACTCCTTCAGCACGAATTTTCAAAATCCGCACCAAAGGAATAATCCAGAACCTTATTTTACCTTAGAATTGCTATATCCGTTAAGGTTCTATTTCTTGTTACTTTGTTTTCAGAGCTTTGAGGAGCGCCTGGCCCACCGACAGCGCCGACATGGGGTTCTGGCCGGTAATCAGACGGCCGTCCACAACAACGTGGTCGGTGAACGGTGCGCCGCACTGATAGTCAGCACCTTCGGCCTCGAGCGCAGTCTGCAGCATGAACGGCACTATGTGCTGCGTGCCGTTGGCAATCTCCTCGGCATTGCTGAATGAGTCGAGTTTCTTGCCGTGGATCAGAAGCGATCCGTCCTCTTTCTTGATTTTCAGGAGTCCGGCAGGACCGTGGCATACAGCCGACACATATCCGCCGTTGGCGTAAATTCGGCTTGCAATCTCGGCAAGGCGCTCATTGTCAGGGAAATCCCACATGGCGCCATGTCCGCCGGCGTAAAACACTGCCACATAGTCGTCCGCATTAACCTTGTCGGGCGTGAGGGTGTTGCTCATCTTGTCCTGCCACTGCGGGTCGTCCCAGAATTTCTTGTTCAACGGGTCGGTGAGATCAAAGCCGTCCACCGGTGGACGTCCGCCTTTGGGGGTTACCACATCTATCTGATAATCAGTGTAGAGCACCGAATAAGGGTGCACCACTTCCGACAGCCAGTAGCCCGTTTTCTTGCCACTGTCGCCCATTTCGCCGTGGCTTGTCACCACAAACAGTATCTTTTTCATATCGGAGAGTTGTTTCTAAATTACTCCCTATAAACACTATTGCGCACACATTAGTTTAATTAGAGGCGACTTACTTGCATCCCGGCAACAAAAAAAGCGTCAGCACCGTTAAGTGCCAACGCTTTAGCTGAGTGTAAGTCGGGGTGACAGGATTCGAACCTGCGACCACCTGGTCCCAAACCAGGTGCGCTACCGGACTGCGCTACGCCCCGTTTACGCTTGCAAAGATACTCA
>JAXJRL010000051.1:0-6776 GCA_036310635.1 Muribaculaceae bacterium
CCGTCTGTTCCGCCTCCTGCTGCAGCTCTCAGAGCGACATGCCGACGACCTCATGCCCGGCTACACACACCTGCAGACGGCCATGCCGTCGTCCTTCGGCCTGTGGTTCGGTGCTTATGCCGAGACCCTTGCCGACGACATGAATCTCATCATCGCCGCCTACCGCATCGCCAACCAGAACCCCCTGGGTTCCGCCGCCGGCTACGGCTCGTCGTTCCCCCTCGACCGCGAGATGACCACCTCGCTCCTTGGCTTCGCCACCCCGCACTACAATGTTGTCGCCGCCCAGATGTCGCGCGGCAAGACAGAGCGCGCCGTTGCCGCCGCCGTTTCGGCAGTGGCCTCCACGCTGGCCCATCTGGCCCACGACGTGTGCATGTGGATGTGCCCCAACTTCGGCTTCGTCTCGTTCCCCGACTCGCTCACCACTGGCTCGTCAATCATGCCGCATAAGAAGAACCCTGACGTGTTCGAGGTGATGCGCGGCAAGTGCAACCGCCTGCAGAGTCTGCCCGGCGAAGTGGCTCTCCTCACCGCCAACCTCCCCCTGGGCTACAACCGCGACCTCCAGCTGCTCAAGGACATAATGTTCCCCGCCGTTACAACTCTGGCCGACTCGCTTGACATGGCCGCATACATGCTGCCCCACATCCGCATCCGCCAGAACATCCTCGACGCACCGGTCTACGACTATCTCTTCACCGTCGAGGACGTGAACCGCCTTGTGCTCCAGGGCACGCCCTTCCGCGACGCCTACCGTCAGGTGGGCATGGCCGTGCAGCAGGGCACATACCATCCCAACCGCGAGCTGCACCACACTCACCTCGGCTCCATCGGCAACCTTGCCATCCCCCAGATCACCGCCAAGATGGACCGCGCCCTCGCCCAGCTCCCCCCGCTGACCCCCGCCAACTAATCCCCCAACCACTATACAGACGGGGGCGTCAACGCAAGTTGACGCCCCCGTCTGCTATAACAAGCTCCGAATCCCAAAGTATTCAGCTGTCGTTAAGTAATTCACCCATAATTCTTTCTATATCCTTTTTGAGCAGAGGGATGTGACGTATTACAAGTCCCCAGAGAAACTCGGTTTCAACGCTGTCATATCCATGAATGATTCTGTTTCGCGTGTTGATTATTTCGCGGGCATTCGGTATGATGAATGACGGGTCGCGTTTCTTTATTCGGTTGATAGCTTCACCCATTATCTCCGTTTTTCTTTCAACAGCGCATATTCTCAAACCATCTTTTTCAAACACATCAAAGCGCTTGGGATAGTCAGAGAAAAAGCCTTCAAGTTCTGTGATGGCGTTAAGGACATCCTGTAGGTGTTTCAGTGTGTATTCGTCAACCATATATCTTCACTTTGGTCCGGTTTAGGTTCTGAATCAGATATTTGTTTTTCAGGGCCTTTTCTACCACAAGGTCAACAGGCCTTCCCAAAAGATTTTCAAGCGCCGCCTGGAAATCAAAGAAATTGCCTACATAGTCCCATTGTTCGTGTTCACTGGTGTCAAAACTAACCAGCAGGTCCACATCGCTGTCGGGTCGGAACCGATCTGTAAGCACGGAGCCAAAAACGGCAAGGCTGGTGACTCTATGCCGTTTGCAAAGCTCTGCAATGCGCTGTATGTATGGTTCTATCAGATGCATTTCTGGATTTACGGTTCGTTTAGGAAAAACTGAGGCACTTCAGTTTCCACTCGCAAATATAACAATAATTATGAGCATTGAGCTCATAATAATATCAATTGTTTTATAAAATCTGCAGTTGTATGGCTTTATGACTGGTTATGACTGGTCAGCGCTTGCGGGGCTGGATGCTCAGGCGGTACTGCACGCTCATCAGGAAGTAGCGCGGCAGGGTGTTGGTGTAGGTAACGGTGCGGCCGGTGGCTGTCACGGCATAGCTCACGTTGCTGAGCTGGTGGAGCATGTCGAAGCCGTCGGCTATGAATGTCCAGTGGTTGTTGCGCGGCGGCGTGTAGGTGAGGCGCAGGTTCCAGACGGGATCGGTGGTGTCGAGCGCCGACGAGCCGTAGCCGCGGCGTGTGTAGCATGTCAGGTCGGTGCTGGCCCCGAAACCGGCGGGAAGTTTGAAGGTGCCGGTCACTCCGTAGTTTACATGGTTGGCGTTGATGGTATGGAAGCCGGCTTCGTGGCTGGTGGTGTGGCGGTTTGTCCAGTCGCAGCGCACGGCCAGTGTCTGGCTGCCTATCTGCCAGCTCAGGCGCAGGCGGTCGGAGATGTTGCGGTTGTTAACGCGCACTGGCAGGGGCTCGTCGGTGTCGGTGCCCACCATGTCGCACAAGCGGCTGGCGTTGATGTCTATCTCGTTGCTGAGTGTCCACTGTTTCTTGGCGCCGAACTGCAGGCTCAGCTCGTCGGTGACGGCGAAGGAGCGGTTGCCGCCTACGTTGTACATGCGGTTGTGGCGCACGCCGGTGGTGGTGTTGTAGGTATAGCCGCGGGTCAGCGCGTCGGTGGTGTGGGTCATTCCCAGGTAGAGTATGTTGTTAAGACGCTGGCTGGTGGGCGTGAAGCTCCAGCGCACCAGGTGGCGGTGTGCGTAGGCCGGACGCAGGCCGGGGTTGCCGTAGTAAATGTTGAGCGGTTCGGCATCGTTGACCACGTCCACCATGTCCATCATGTTTGGCAGGGTGGGCTCAACGCGGTAGGAGTAGCGGATGGAGTGGCGACGGCGCCAGCCCTGCAGCTTGCCGAACTGAGCCTCGATCATCGCGTCCCAGATGCTGTACAGCGTCACGGTGAAGTTGGATGTGCTAACGGGGTAGACAGTGCCTGCGCGTTCATAGCGTAGGCGGCGGTGTGTTAGGCCCATTTCCGGTTCGGCATACACCATGAGGCGTGCCCCGTTGGTGTATTCATGGTCCCAGGTGGCGTTAATGCTCAGCACGTGTTCGTTTTCGAATGTGTGGCCGGTGTAGGAGTTGGCGGGGTCAAATGCAGCCAGATAGTCCTGGGGCACAGTGCCGTACACGCCCATGTCCTGCAGATGGTCAAGTGCGTACATGTACGAGTCCTTCACCTTGTCCGTGAAGAGGTAGCGGTAGCTTGCCGAGGCGTTGAAGTCGTTCGCGCGCATGCGGTAGCCGGTCGAGAGGCCCAGCATCAGAGTGTGGTTGGGCTTGTTGTCCACCAGCTGGCGTCGGCGCACAGCCGGGTTGGCGTCGGCACCGTAATTCACTGTGTAGTCGCGCCAAAGCTCGTCGCGGTTGGAGTTGTAGTTGACGTAGAGGGTCAAATAAAGCATGTCGTTGGAGTGGGGCAGGCGGTAGTTGAAGTAGGGCGACACGGCGGCCTGATATGTGGTGCCCGAGCCGTCGCTGCGGGTCTGCGCACGGTTGAGCGCACTGGCAAGCAGCCCGGGATTGGCCTGGCCGTACATGGCCTCGAGCACCTGGCGTGTCACGTCGCCCGGGTCCTTGCTGAATGAGGCCTCGAGGTTGGAGCTGTTGTTATCATGGTGGTCATAGGTGCCGTTAACCGTAGCTCCTATCATCCAGCTTTTTAAGTTGGCATACATGCTGTGGCGTGTGCTCACAAACAACGTGCGGTTGCGGCTGTTGCCGAAACGGCGCTCGTAAGTGTCACCGCCGGTCAGAAAGTTGGTGCGGTCAGTCGACTGCTCGTTGCGGTTCACGCTCTGGCTCACGCGCACATTGCCGTTGGCCTGGAACGATTCGTCGGTTTTCTGATGGTTGTAGTCAATGGCGCCCATGCGGTATTCGCGGCGTCCCGACGGCATCTGCTCGGGCGTCCAGGTGTCGGTGCGTCCGGGCTGACGGTTGTCATTCAGATTGTTCACGTTGCCCACCAGCGTCACGCGGGTTGTGGCGTTGAACCAGTTGGCGAACAGGCGTCCCATGTAGCGGTCCTCGGTGCCGTATCCGCCCTGGGCGTTGACCAGCCAGCCCATGTTGTACTCCTTCTTCAGACGCACGTCCATGGTGAGCACCTTGGCCGCGGTGTTGTCGCCGCGACGTTTGTCCTCGGGCGTGATGCCCTCATACACCTGAATGTCCTTCACGGTGTAGGCGCCTATGTTCTGCAGCATCAGGTTGTTGTCGCCGTCCAGGAATTCCTTGCCGTTGAGCAGCAGGCTCTCCACAAATTCGCCGTTCACCTTAATCTGGCCGTCGTTGCTCAGCTCGGCACCCGGCAGCTGGGCCACCAGGGCGTCGAGCATCGAGCCCTCGGCCAGGTTGAAGGCGTCGGCATTGTATACCAGTGTGTCGCCTTTGTTGTAGAATTTGATCTTGGTGCTGGTCACTGTCACCTCGCGCAGTGTCTCCGGGGCGCGCTCCAGCAGGATGGTTCCCATGTCGCGCGATTGCTCGCGACGCCCTATGTTCTTCAGTTCGTAGGTAACAGTATGAGGTTTATAGCCTTTACATTCCACATCGTAGACAATGGTGGCCTCGCGCCGCGGCACGTGGAAGAAGAACATTGACATGGTGTCGAGCTGATTGTTCACCACACGCAGGCCCATGTTGGCGCGCAGTGTGTCGGTGGCTTTTCCGGTGGAGTCGGTCAGAATGATGCGTGCGTGTGTCAGGTCGTAGTGGTTCACGGCGTCCTTAACTCGGCCCTGAAGCGAAATTGTCGGTTCGGCGGCAAATGCTGCCACGGTGCATATGGCGGCCAGAATGGCCATGATCAGTCTCATTAGGATGTGATTCAAGGTGAATATGAATAGTCGGGAAGATGACAATTTCCGAAGTCTGCAACGGAAATCATCCTCACAAAGGTAGCCCTAAAAATCCATTACACCAAATAATTATTTTACGTTGAAAAATTTCACGCCAATCAGACATTGATGATTGGCTTTCCAAAGAAATTGGATAGCATTGCCAGGGTGGAAATTGTGAAATTATGTTCGCCGCTGAGCCACTTGGTTATTTCGCTTGGACGTCGTCCAAGTGCATCAGCAAACTGCTTTTTTGATAAACCACGCTCTTGCATGAGCGAAAATATCTTGTCAGAGATTGCAAAGGTGAGCTTGGAGGTAGCTCTATCCTCTGTTGGTATCTCGGCGATTAATTGTGGGAGCAAGCCTAAGTCCTTTCTCATATCTCAAAAGTTTTGTCAGTGTCTAATGCAAAGATGCTACATTAATTTCACTTATTGGTGAAATTTTAGAGATTTATAGTATTTTATTCCCCAAAAATTTAACGCCGTGTTTCTGACCGGTAGGCCTGCGTGGGGCCTGGGGGTCGGAAACACGGCGTGTGGGGTGGGGCACCCGGAGCTATTAGAGCTTAGAATGCGTAGCTGATGCCGATGGCGGGAGCGAAGGCGTGCACCTTGTAGTCGGCCTTGAACTCCATGGTCTTGTTCAGCAGCAGGTCCTGGTACTGGCAGCTGACGCCGTCGGCTCCGAGGCCGGCGATGTACATGAACGCCAAGTCCACGCTCAGACGGTCGATGGGACGGAAGCTGAAGCCCACGGTGGGCTCTATCTTGGTCATACCCGGAGTCTCGGGGTTGTAGTGCTGGTCGTTGACGGGAGTGGTGTCAATCATCAGACCGGCGCGGAGGTCCATGCGGTGTGTCAGCGCGTACTGTGCGCCCAGGTGGAAGCACCATGCGTTGCTGTAGTTCTTGGGGATGTTCTGGTTGTATGGGTCCAGGGGCTCGGGAAACTCGATGTCGAGCTGTTTGTAGGCCTTCCAGCCGGTCAGCTGGGCGTCGGCGGCGAGTTCCAGACGGTCGGTGGGACGATAGGATGCGCCGAAGGTGAGCACGTAGGGGCAAGGCATGGATGCTGAGAAGTTCGACTCGTTCAGGATGCCCAGCTTGCTCTCCAGCACCTTCTCGGTGGTGGTGTTGGCATAGCTCACGCGCGCCATTCCGGCGCCCACGTTCATGTTCATCTTGGTGCGGAAGTCCACGCCCACGGTCCACTGGCGGTTGATGTCCCACATCACGCCCACATTGGCGCCTAAGGCAACGTCCGACGTGCCTTTCAGGTTGATGGAGGCTGCGGCGGCGTGGCCCAGCTTCTCGGCGGGGAGCTGCATCAGGGCGGCCATGGCGTCGAAGCTGCTGCCGCTCACAAGGGCCTTGTCCAGGTCCACTTTGCCCCAGGCTATGGTCATGCCCACGCCCACCGACAGGTTGGGGATGATGCGCCAGGCCAGGGTGGGCTGCACGGTGTAAACCTGGAGCTTCACCTTCTGGCTCAGCATGGAGCCGGGCCAGTTGTTGGTCCAGTTGATGGCGCTGCCGTAGGGGGTGTAGAAGCTGATGCCGGCGTGCAGGTTGTCATAGATGCGGAATCCGGCGTTGAAAGCCAGAGGGGTCGACAGGCCGTTGTGGGTCTTGTACTCCTTTCCCTCGTAGGTGCAGGTGGCGTTGGGCTTGATGCCTGTCACAGTTCCTGACAGGTCGAGTGTCTTCTGGCTGAATCCCAGACCGGCGGGGTTGAATATGTTGCTCTCGGCGCCAAGCTTCATGGCTACGCCGGTGTGGCCCATGCCGAGCTGTTTGGCCGAAAGGGTGTTAATCTGGTAACCCTCGGCGTGTGCCGTCAGGGCCGCTGCGGCTGCTACGGCCGCGATCAGTGTCTTTTTCATTGTGTTTAGGGTGATACTGATTGGAAAATGTGTTTTAGGCAAACGTATAAAACGTATAAAAGCGTATAAAATGCGAAAAAAGGATATCCGGCGTTCTTCTGGATATCCTTTTTAAAATAGTGGCGGAGGCTGGACTCGAACCAACGACCTCCGGGTTATGAGCCCGACGAGCTACCA
>JAXJRL010000052.1:0-16432 GCA_036310635.1 Muribaculaceae bacterium
GGGCCGAGCGTCCCTACATTGATGGATGGGGGGTGGTTTTTGGGGGTTGTTGGAGGGGTGTGTGGGGTGTTTAGAGGGTGTTGATAAGTGTGTCGATAAGTGTGAGAAAGGTTTTAAATAACTTGATTTGGAAATGCCGGGAAAAGTGGCATACAGAGGCTGTGGTGAGATATGCAAATTACGGGGAGGAAATTTGTGATAAAGATTTAGGGGTGGTTTTTTCTATATTTTCTACAAAAAACGCCGAAAATGACAGCAGAAGTTATTAACTTTGCAAATTATAAACAGGGTGTTGATAACCATGCTATAGTGGTGAAAATGAGCACAGACGGCTGTTGATAAAGTATAGAAAACGTCGTTATGGAGCTCAATAACCCAGAATGGCAAGGAAAGGGCTGAAAAGTTATCACAGTTATCAACAGCCATTATTATTATTGCAGTTTTTGCTTTTAAAATTTTTCAAACCAAAAAAACATAATAACAACAAATGGGTGTTGAAAACGCAGGAACGACCAAGAAAAGCGCGGCCGAACTGAAAGAAGAAATACAGCGACTGAAGAAAGAGAAGGACGCGGTGGTGCTGGCGCACTACTACCAGCGCGAAGAAGTGCAGGAGGTGGCCGACATGATCGGCGACTCGCTGGCGCTGGCTCGCATCGCGGAGAAGCTTCCGAACAAAGTGATAGTGATGTGCGGCGTTCACTTCATGGGCGAGACCGCCAAGATACTGTGTCCGGAGAAGACCGTGATAGTTCCGGACGTAGAGGCCGGATGCTCGCTGGCCGACAGCTGCGACGCTGTGGAGTTTGAAAAATTTGTGAAGGCCCATCCTGGCCACACCGTGATAAGCTATGTGAACACCACGGCCGCGGTGAAGGCACTGACGGATGTGGTGGTGACCTCGGGCAACGCCATGAAGGTGGTGAACAGTTTCCCGAAGGACGAGAAAATCATCTTCGGCCCTGACCGCAACCTGGGCGAATACATAAACTGCGCCACGGGCCGACAGATGGTGCTGTGGAACGGCGCCTGCCATGTGCACGACCGCTTCTCGATCGAGAAGATACTGGAGATGAAAAAGGAGCACCCCGGTGCCAAGGTGCTGGTGCACCCCGAGTGCCGCCGTCCGCTTCAGATCATCGCCGACAAGGTGGGATCGACAGCGGCTCTGCTGGAGTATGCCTCGCAGGATGAGGCGCAGGAGTTCATAGTGGTTACGGAGAGCGGCATCCTGTTCGAGATGCGCAAGAAGTGCCCCGAGAAGACCTTCCTGGCCGCGCCTGCCGACGACAGCGAGTGCCAGTGCAACCAGTGCGAATTCATGAAGATGATCACGCTGGAGAAGCTGGCGCAGAGCATGCGCACGCTGCAGCCTCAGATAGAGGTGGCTCCCGAAATAGCCGAGAAGGCTCGCCGCCCGATAGAGCGGATGCTGGCATTGTCATAATTAATGCCTATATTTGTAAGCTGAAAAAACAAAACACACAAGATAAAGATGGATTACAACCACAAAGAGATAGAGAAAAAGTGGCAGGAGTACTGGCGCGACAACAAGACATACAAGGTGGATGTTGACGAGAGTCGACCCAAGTACTACGTGCTGGACATGTTCCCCTACCCGAGCGGCGCGGGCCTTCACGTGGGCCACCCCCTGGGCTACATAGCCAGCGACATATACTCTCGCTACAAGCGTCTGCAGGGCTTCAACGTGCTTCACCCGATGGGCTACGACGCCTACGGACTGCCCGCCGAGCAGTATGCCATCCAGACCGGCCAGCACCCCGAGAAGACCACTGTGAACAACATAAACCGCTACCGCTCGCAGCTCGACAAGATAGGCATGTGCTATGACTGGAGCCGCGAGGTGCGCACCTGCGACCCCAAGTACTACAAGTGGACGCAGTGGGCGTTCATGAAGATGTTCAACAGCTACTATGACTACACGCGCAACTCTGCACGTCCCATCAGCGAACTGGTGGAGCACTTCGAGAAAGAAGGCAGCAAGGGACTGAGCGTGTCGTGCTCCAAGGAGATGGACTTCACCGCCGAGCAGTGGAAGGCCATGACCGACAAGGAGAAGAGCGACACCTTGATGAACTACCGCATAGCCTATCTGGGCAACACCATGGTGAACTGGTGTCCGAAGCTGGGCACCGTGCTTGCCAACGACGAGGTGAGCGAGGGTGTGAGCGTGCGCGGCGGCTACCCTGTGGAGCAGAAAGTGATGTACCAGTGGTGCCTGCGCGTGTCGGCCTATGCCGAGCGCCTGCTGCAGGGCCTGGAGAAGCTTGACTGGACCGACTCGCTGAAGGAGACCCAGCGCAACTGGATAGGCCGCAGCGAGGGTGCGGAGATGAACTTCAAGATTGCCGACTCAGACGTGAACCTGGAGATATTCACCACCAGGGCCGACACCGTGTTCGGTGTCACCTTCATGGTGCTGGCTCCGGAGAGCGCATACGTGGAGCAGATCACCACGCCCGACCACAAGAAAGAAGTGGTGGAATACGTGCAGGCCACCAAGCTCAAGACCGAGCGCGAGCGCCTGATAGACAAGAAGGTGACCGGTGTGTTCACCGGCGCCTATGCCATCAACCCGCTGTCGGGGGCCAAAATCCCCGTGTGGGTGAGCGACTATGTGCTTGCCGGCTACGGCACGGGCGCCATCATGGCCGTGCCCGCGCACGACAGCCGCGACTATGCCTTCGCCCGCAAGTTCAATCTGCCCATCATACCCCTGATAGAGGGAGCCGACGTGTCGGAGCAGAGCTTCGACGCCAAGGAGGGCAAGATGTGCAACTCCTGCGGCCCCGAGCTGGATCTGAACGGCCTGGAGGTGAAGGAAGCCATAGCCAAGACCAAGAAGTTCATCGAGGAGAAAGGCATAGGCAAGGTGAAAGTGAACTACCGCATCCGCGACGCCATCTTCTCGCGCCAGCGCTACTGGGGCGAGCCTTTCCCCGTGTACTATAAGGACGGCATCCCCATGCTTGTGGAGGAGAGCGAGCTGCCCCTGCAGCTGCCTGAGGTTGACGCCTACCTGCCCACCGAGAGCGGCGAGCCCCCTCTGGGCCGCGCCAAGAACTGGTGCACTGCCGACGGTTACCGCTACGAGCTGAACACCATGCCGGGCTTTGCCGGCTCGTCGGCCTACTATCTTCGCTACATGGACCCGCACAACGACGAGGCGCTGGTGTCGGAGCAGGCTGACAAGTACTGGCGCAATGTGGACCTGTACATAGGCGGCACCGAGCACGCCACCGGCCACCTGATCTACAGCCGTTTCTGGAACAAGTTCCTCTACGACCTGGGTGTGGTGGTTGAGGACGAGCCGTTCAAGAAGCTCATCAACCAGGGCATGATCCAGGGCCGCTCCAACTTTGTGTACCGCATCAAGGACACCAACACCTTTGTGAGCGCCGGCCTGAAGAAGGACTACGACGTGACGCCCATCCATGTGGATGTGAACATAGTGAGCAACGACATTCTGGACCTGGAGAAGTTCCGCCAGTGGCGTCCGGAGTTTGCCACCGCCGAGTTTGTGCTTGAGGATGGCAAATACGTGTGCGGCTGGGCCGTGGAGAAGATGTCGAAGTCGATGTTCAACGTGGTGAATCCCGACGACATAGTGGACCGCTACGGCGCCGACACCCTGCGTCTCTACGAGATGTTCCTGGGTCCGCTGGAGCAGAGCAAGCCCTGGGACACCAACGGCATAGACGGTGTGAACCGCTTCATCAAGAAGATGTGGAACCTGTTCTACAAGGGCGACACACTGCTCGTTGACGACAGCGAACCCACCAAGGACAACCTGAAGAGCCTGCACAAGCTCATCAAGAAAGTGACGTCGGATATAGAGGCCTTCTCGTACAACACGTCGATTGCGGCGTTCATGATCTGCGTCAACGAGCTGACCCAGCAGAAGTGCCACTCGCTCCAGATTCTGGAGCAGCTGCTCATCATCCTGGCGCCGTTCGCACCGCACGTGGCCGAGGAGCTGTGGCACGCCGCCATAGGCCGTGAGGGCACCATCTGCGACGCCCGTTGGCCCGAATACTGCGAGGACTACCTGAAGGAGGACTCGGTGAACTATGCAGTGTCGTTCAACGGCAAGGCGCGCTACAACATACAGGTGGCCGCCGGCACTCCGAAGGAGGAAGTGGAACGCATAGCCATGAGCAACGAGGGCGCCGCCAAATGGATGGAGGGCAAACAGGTTGTGAAAGTGATTGTGGTTCCGAACAAGATAGTGAACATAGTTGTAAAATAACATACATCCTATTTCATGACTATGGAAATAAAGAACACTCACCGCTACTGCGTGGTTATGTGCGGCGGCATAGGCAGCCGATTCTGGCCCTACAGCCGCACAGACCGTCCGAAGCAGTTCATTGACTTTTTCGGCACGGGCAGGTCGCTCCTGCAAATGACTTACGACCGCCTGGAGCCCATCATACCCAGCGAGAACATCATAGTGGTCACCAACGAGAGCTATGCGCAGCTGGTGCGCGAACAGCTGCCGCAGGTGAAGGTGGAGAACATACTCCTGGAGCCTGCGCGCCGCAACACCGCGCCGTGCATAGCCTGGGCCGTGTACCACATCATGGCCAAGGACCCTGAGGCATCGATAATAGTGACTCCGAGCGACCACCTGATCACCCGCGAGCGCGAGTTCGAGAAGGCCATAGTGAGCGGATTCGACTTTGTGGAGAGCCACGACGCTCTGCTCACGCTGGGAATATCGCCCACACGCCCCGAAACCGGATACGGCTACATACAGGTGGGCGACGAGACCGACACCGAGAGCATCCACAAGGTGAAAACGTTCACCGAGAAGCCCAACCTGGAGCTTGCCAAGGTGTTTCTGTCCACCGGCGAGTTCTTCTGGAACTCGGGTATATTCCTGTGGAGCGGCAAGGCCATCATGGAGGCGCTGCACAAGTATTCGCCCGATGTGACAGCCGTGCTCGACAAGGGCGCCGACACCTTCGGCACCGCCGGCGAGAAGGCCTTCATCGCCGAGGCGTTCCCGAGCTGTCCGGCCATATCGATTGACTATGCCGTGATGGAGAAGGCCTCGAACGTGTATGTGGAGACCGTTACATTCGGCTGGAACGACCTGGGCACATGGAGCGCGCTCTATGACAACTCGCCCAAGAACCGCGATGGCAACGTGACGCAGAACTGCCGGGTGATGGCCTACAACTCGAAGGGCAATATATTCGCTGTGAACGGCGACAAGCTGGTGGTGGTGGACTCGCTCGAGGACTACATCATAGCCGACGCCGGCGATGTGCTGCTCATCTGCCCCAAGGCCAACGAGCAGAGCATCAAACAAATGGTGAACGACGCCAAGGTGACATTCGGCGACAAATATCTGTAACAGACATGAACACAAAGGTTTACATTGCCCGTATGAAAAGGTGCGCCGTGGCAGTGCTGCTGGCCGCCGCCGCCGTGGCCGGAACCGCCGGCACGCCCGAAAGCGGGCGCGCCGATGCGGCTGACCTGCAGCGCCAGTGGGACAAGGCCCAGCGCTTCTTCAACAACGCCGAATGGCTGAACGCGTCGGCAATGTACACCCTGATCCTCTCCAAGGAGCCGCGAGAGCGCGATGTGTACTCCTACGCCATAGTGAGCCACTATATGAGCCGCGACACAGTAGGCGCCGTGGCGCTGATGCAGCAGGCCATGGACAACCGTGTGCCGCTCGACACGCTGCTGAGCGACGTGCGCCGCACATCGATGGTGGCCGGCAGCGGCACCATGTACGAGAATCTGCTTCTGCAGGCACGCAGGCGCTATCCCTACCTGGTGCGCAGTGTGAACGGGCATCTGCTGGACTACTACAACTACCGCGACAACGGTCCGCTGACGGTGAAATACGCGCAGATGATGCTGGACGGCGCTCCGAACAACCTGGGGTTCATGCAGAAGCTGGCCCGCGGCTATATGCTCTGCGGCGAGATGGAGAAGGCCGCGGGGGTGTGGCACAGCATACTCCACGCGCATCCCGACAACCGCGAGGCGCTGATAGACCTTGGCAGCTACTACTACACCACCGGCAAGCGCGACCTGGCGCTGCCACTGCTTGAGAAGGCCAATGCCCAGTGGGGCACTCCGTATCTGCAGAAGCTGATCGGAGAGATGCGCGGAGAGGACAGGTGATTTATATAAGATTTATAAGACTTATAAGATTTATAAGACTTATAATTAGCAGCGGGTGCCCGACGGGCATCCGCTGCTTGGTTATTCTGGGGTGGAAGAATGGTTATTCGGGGAGGTCACGCCAGTAGGCCGGGGTGACGGGTGTGGCAGTGGAGTCGCCGGCGGCGGTAACTATGATTATCGTTGGGGTGTCGTCGGGCGAAGACTGTGCGTCGATAAAGCTGGCGCGTGTGCCGCGTTTGTCGCGGAAGGTGTATGAACGTGCACCGGCAGTGCCTTCGGCGTGAGAGTGGCCTCGGAGAAGCCTGTGGGGGCGTTTGTGGCGGTTGGAGCGGGGCGGGTATACGGCCAAGCGCACGCTCAGGGAGTCGGCGTCGGGGCTGGCCACGGAGTCGCGGTCTATGCGGTAGACGGTGCTGTCAGTCTCGGAGACGAGGACTGTGACGGGCGTCCAGCCTCCGCGCAGCGATGGGTCGAGGCTGTTTATCTCGTCGCGGCGGAGCGAGTCGAGCATCCGGTTTTCGGCCGGGGAGAGGTAGGTGATGGCGTATACGTCGCCGTCGTACCAGATGTATTCGCCATTGTGGAGCGTCCAGCCGCGCCAACCTAAGGACTGCCATTCTGATGTCTTGGCCTGCGACACCACGCGTTTGAGCGAGTCGTCGGCGATGACGGGGAAGTAGCTGACCATTTCGGCGGAGTCGCGGATGGAGCGCAGGGGGTAGGGTCGCTCTATTGGGTAGGAGCATTTCTGGGCGAAGCGGCTGGCGTTTCCGCTGGCTATGGCCTGAGATATGGCGCCGATGTCGTTCATGGCGGAGTCGGCTTCGGGAATCTGTATTTCGGAGGAATCGGGGGCTGCTGACTGCTGCTTGTCGGCTGAGCCGTGCGAGCACGAGGCCGCGGCGGCAGACAGCGCGGCGGCTATTATGAGTGATGGAATGCAGTGTATGGTGTTCATATCCTTATGATTTAACGAGGCCGTATTCGGCAAAGATTTCGTACTCGTCGACGCGGCGCTGGCGCAGGCCCTTGTGCTGCTTGCCGCGGTACATGGAGTGGTTGAGATAGTTGGATCGGATGGCTGTGTCGCCGGCGGCGATTTTGGAGTATACGGTTGATTTCTTCACGTTGCCGATACCGATGTTGTAGGCGAGTGTGCCGAGCATGATGGCGTGTTCGCCCTGGTCCTCGAAGAATTTGATGTTCTTGATCAGGTCCTTTCGGAGGAGTGCTTCTGCCTCTTTCTCGCCGAGGACCACGCCGCGGCGGTATCGTTCGCCGGGTAGCACTCGGTGGCCGTAGCCGATGTAGGGCCAGTTGCGAGGCTTGTGGAGGGTTTCGTAGCGTTTGATCAGGGCCACTGATTTTTCGAACATCTCGGTATGACGCTTCAGTGCGGCGGCGTCCTTTGCATCGACGGCGGAAGAGTCGGGCGATGCGAAAGCCGAAACGAGGGCAATGAGAGCCGCCAGTAGAGCTACAGCTATAAGATTGAAATGATTCTTTTTCATGACGGGAGAGGAATGGGGTTTTTCCCACAAAAGTTGTAACAACGCGGGGCTTTGTAAAGTTGAGAGGATGGTGAGGAATTGCAGAGAAAGGGATGATATGGCAATAAAAAATGTTAATGGAAACAAAAAATTGTGAGAGTTAGGAAAAATATGCCTATTTTTGAAGCGAAATGTGGAAATATATTCTACAAAAGCCATGACAATGCCATGAAAACCTGCCCGGACACGCGTACCGGACGGGAACAGCAACCGTATGCCCGGCTCCGGGCCCGCAGCGGGCACAGACCATGAAAAAAATGCAATCAACGGACACAGACCGTTATAAAACAGACAATTAATACCATCAATAAACATTAATCAATTCCCTAATTTACAAACCATCAAATCACAGACCTTATGAAAAAATTTTTCATTTCGGCCGCTGTGTTGCTGGCAACGGTAATGGCTCACGGCCAGATAATGGAAGTGAGCAGCGTTGAGCGCGTGAACGGCGCCAACGGCGAGACCGCAGTCATCAGCCCGAGCGGAGACTATGTTGTGGTTAACGGACAGGACGGCCTCATGAAGGTGGACCTGGCAAGCGGCGCACAGACGCTGGTGGCCAAGGGCAGCGGCCTGTACAATGTGAAGATTTCGGGCGACGGCAACACCGTGGTGTACACCCGTCCGATGATCGACCGTAACCACCTGCGCAAAATCAGCCTTGAGAGCGTGAATCTGGCCGATGGCAGCGCCAAGCAGCTTGTGGCCCCGTCGCGTAAGCTCAACGCCGGCGCCACCATCGAGGGCAACAGCATCAACGTGGTGAACAACGGCAAGCTCCAGGTGAAGAGCCTGGACGGCAGCAAGGCCGTGAAGGCACCCGTGGCCTCGATCAACTACGGCCATCTTGACATCACCGTAGACGGCAAGACCACAACACTCGACCCCCTGGGCCGCGGCAGCTACCTGTGGCCGAGCGTCAGCCCCGACGGCACCAAGGTGTGCTTCTGGCTGGTGGGCCGCGGCTGCTACACTTGCAACCTTGACGGCAGCGACCTGCGCTCCTTCGGACCCCTGCGCGCAGCCGTATGGGCCGACAACAACGTGATCGTGGGCCAGGACGAGCTGGAGGGCAACGCACAGCGCCTCGCCGCCTCGTCGATTGTGGCTATCGACATCAACACCAAGGCCATCCAGAAACTGACCAACGACGAGGTCATCGCCATGTATCCGAGCGTGAGCGCCGATGCATCGCGCATTGCCTTCGTTAACCAGGACGGCGACGTGTATGTGATCAACATCAAGAAGTAAACCACGTGCAAAAACAGTAACCAATCATGAAAAAGACCATACTGACAGCCGCACTGGCTATGGCAGTGGCACTCGGTGCCGGTGCCAAAACAGCAGACGAACTGCGCGTGTACATCAATCCCGGCCACGGCAGCTGGACCGCCGACGACCGTCCGATGACGCTGGTGAGCCACCCCGAGGGCCACACCCGCTACAACACCGACACGCTGAGCTTCTTCGAGTCGAACACCAACCTGCGCAAGGGCTTCGGCCTGCTGGAGCGCCTGGTGGAATACGGCCTGAAGTTTGACCGCACCAAGAACCAGACCGGCGAGCGCCACCAGATCGGCGCCGCACGCGACCTGAGCAACAACATTGTGATGAGCCACGTGAAGTGCGGCCCCTACAATGACGACAACGGCACACCCAACCAGCTCGGAGGCAATGTGCCCGCCAACCAGAACTACTACAACCGCAACCTGTCGGAAATCAAGAGTGAGTGCATGAACAACAACTTCGACATGTTCATCTCCATACACTCCAACGCCGCCACCGAGGGTACGACCACCAACTACCCCCTGTACCTGTACCGCGGCTACGACAAGCCCCAGACCAATGACCCCATGAGCTACGACATGCAGCTCGTGAGCATAGAAATGTGCAACGTCTCCTGGCCCTACGCCTACGAGAACCCCCACATGACATGGTCAGCCTACAGCGCCACCAACAAGAACGTGCGCGGCGACTGCAACTTCTACCGCGGCAGCACATCGGCCGCCAACCAGACGAAGATTGACAACCACACCTACACCGGCTACCTGGGCGTACTGCCCCAGACCGTGCCCGGCTTCCTGGTGGAGGGTTACTTCCACACCTACCAGCCCGCGCGTCACCGCGCCATGAACTGGGACGTGGACATGGTGGAAGGCACCGCCTACGCTCACGGTGTGGCTGACTACTTCGGCCTGCAGAAGGAGAAGACCGGCATTGTGTACGGCATCGTACGCGACATGCACGAGAAGTTCTCGGACAAGAACTACAAGCCCTCGCCCAAGACCAAGGACGCCTACAAGCCCCTGAACGGCGTGAAGGTGACCCTGATGAAGGACGGCAAGGCTGTGGCCACCGTAACCACTGACGACTACTACAACGGCGCATTCGTGTTCAACCACGTGGAGCCCGGCACCTACACCATCGAGACCGAGCACGCCGACTACAAGGCCCAGGCCGAGCCCGTGACCGTAGTGGTGAAAGAGGCTACCACCTCCTATCCCACCATCGACCTGGAGGCTGTCAACTACGAGCCCCCGAAGGTGACATACACCAACTATCCCGACCCCGCCAGCGAGAACGCCGGCATCAAGGCCGCCGATGAGTATGTGTTCACGGCCGAATACACCGACGAGCCCATCGCCGAACTGGCAGGCAAGCTGGTGCGCCGCGCCCTGGTACGCGACAACAAGATGTATGTTGTGGCCATCGACAAGGACTTTGAGTACGCCGCCAAGCTCGAAGGCGACGCCAAGCCCGCAAGCACCATCCTGGTCTATGACCTGAACCGCAAGCAGGTTGTGGCCAACGTGTCGACCAAGGGCATGCACGGCGCACTGCTCGACGCCAGCGACATCCAGCTGACCGCCGAGGGCGTGCTCCTTGCCTCGAACATGACCAAGAACCAGTACTCAGCAGAGCAGATCCAGGCCGGCGACGAAGGCCGCGGCGAGTTCATCATCTACAAGTGGGAGAACGACGCCAACGGCGTGCCCACCGGTGACCCCCAGAAGCTGTTAGGCTCCACCCTGGCAGGCCGCTGGTACCGCACCTATCCCGGCAAGTTCTGCTACAGCGGCACCCTCGAGGACGGCAACATATTCCTGACCCAGCCCTCGATCACCGCTCCCAACCACATGTTCCGCTCATCGATGATCTCGGTGGTTGACGGCAAGGTATCCGGCGAGGCCGACTTCCTGAGCCCCGACAGCTACGGCGAGAACGAGGTTGGCCGCAACTACACCCTGGTTACATCGCCCCTGGACAAGGACCGCGTGTTCCTGGTGGGCGAGAACGGCGACATGCGCGAATACGCCTACAACTGGGGCGACAATCTGCCCGACTACGCCAAGAGCGCAGGCGTGCTCAAGGAGCTCAAGGGCAACGGCCAGGTGGGCATGTTCAAGTATGCCGGCTCAAACTACATGGTTGCTGCCGACAACACTGACGAAGGCAACATGGGCGTGCGCCTGTTCTGCATCAACGACGGTATAGACAATGCCAAGGAAATCAGCGCTGTGAACACCTCGCTTGCCGCTCTCACCGAGGGCAACAAGACCCAGACTTCGGCCATGGGTGAGGTTGTGGCTGTGCGCAACGCCGAAGAGGTTCTGACCGACGCATACATCAACCTGTACGTGCTGCGCGACGGCAAGGTGACCAAGTTCACCACCAAGAACGTGGAGCAGCCCGCATACCGCAAGGAATTCGCCTACGGCCTGAAGGCCGCTAAGGCCGCCGATGCCCAGTACGAGGTGACCTACACCCTGACCGGCGAGGCTGAGGCCGCCGACGTGGTTCTGACCGACGCCCAGGGCGTGAAGGCAACCGTTGCCGGCACCGCCGTGAAGGGCGAGAACAAGGTGACCGTTAGCACCGAAGGCCTGATGACCCCCATCAGCTGGAGCGTGGACGTACGCAGCAAGGCCAACCCGAAGGCTGCCCAGCTCAAGGCTGACGCCAACGGTCTGACCGTTCGCGGCGGCGTGATCCCCATGACCGACCCCAACTACGACTCATTCGGCTACGTGCTGGTGGGCCACGGCGCCAATAAGGGTATTGACATCTACAATCCCGAAGGCGAGAAGGTTCAGACACGCGTATTCGCCGGCCACGCCATGTTCGGCGGCTCGGCCAATACCAACCAGAGCGACCCATTCCGCGGCGACGAGCTGCGCGGCGAGGCTGTGTTCGCAACCTGGGGCGACAAGGGCTACGGCGCTGTGCGCGTTAACCCGCTCGACATGACTCAGGAGCCCATGACCCTCTTCGCAGGTGAGAAGCAGGGCAGCGGCAACTTCATCTACAACGGCGTAAGCCTGGGTGGCGGCACAGCCGGCATCACCTTCCGCGGCGAAGGCGAGAACACCACCATGCTGTCGTTCTCCGAGGACCACGCCGGTACCGCCAACACTGTTGTAGAGTACAAGCTCGGCAACGGCTGGCAGATCACCGAGGCTCCCGTAGAGCTGGGCTTCAAGAACCGCATGGCCAACACCAACGTTGACCTGCTGGCTTACGGCAAGGGCTTCTTCGCAAGCCAGGTTCGCGAAGAAGGCAACAATGCTGTCGGCACTCCCGGTTTCATATACGTAGACGAGAACAACCAGGAGGTTTACAACAGCGGCGATCCCGACGCAGTGGCTGTGAACAAGATCGATGCATGCAACTCAGGCGTGGCCATCAGCGTTGACGGCAAGACCATGGCAGTGGCCGAGCCCACCATGGTTCGCGTGTTCAACGTGACCTGGAACGGCAGCAAGCCCACTCTGACTCCCGCCTACACCTTCGCAACTCCGAATGTGAGCTGGGGCACCATGCGCTTCGACTACGCCGGCAACCTGCACTACTACCAGCGCGAGCAGGGCGGCTACCACGTTTACGCTCTTCCCTCGGAAGGCGAGGTGGTAAGCACTCCCGCCAAGGCCGAGTACGCAATGGAAGGCACTCTGGGCGTTGACGAGATCGCCGTTGACGGTGCAGAGGACGCCAAGGTTGTATACTACAACCTGAACGGTGTGGAAGTGGCTGCCGACAACATGGTTCCCGGCATCTACATCGAGAAGAAGGGCAACAAGAGCCGCAAGGTTGTTGTGAAATAAACCCATTCTGACACACAGAAACCGACCATAACGGCCGGCGGACGGAGCAACACCGTCCGCCGGCTTTTTTTTGCGGCGGCAAGTGGTGCGGTGATGGTGCTGAGAGTCGGGAGGAAGGAAATTTTTGCGGGTTAAGAAAAATGTTGTGAAATTATATTAAATGATTTGACGGAAAGCGTTAACTTTGCAAGGAGAACGGGTATAACCCAAATGCCCAGTTCGAAACAATGCCCAATGGACTATTCAATTCTCGACTTTTTAGGACTTTTAGGTGCCGTAGGACTGTTCCTTTACGGCATGAAAGTGATGAGTGAAGGCCTGCAGAAAACAGCAGGCGAACGACTGCGCAACATACTGTCGGTGATGACCCGTAACCGTTTTATGGGACTTCTCACCGGCTTTTTTATTACCGCGCTGATCCAGAGCTCCTCGGCCTCGATTGTGCTGGTGGTGAGCTTTGTGAACGCAGGTCTGATGACGCTGAGCCAGTCTATGGCGGTGATTTTCGGCGCCAACCTGGGCACCACGTTCACCACGTGGATCATCTCGCTGCTTGGCTTCAAGGTGGACATCTCGGCCTTCGCCATCCCGCTGATGGCCTTTGCGGTGCCCCTGCTGTTCAGCAAGAACGGCCGCAACAAGTCAATCGGCGAGTTTGTGATCGGTTTCGCCCTTCTGTTCCTGGGCCTGAGCATGATCAGCACCTATGTGCCCGACCTGCAGCGCAATCCCGACATGTTCGCGTTCCTGCAGCGCTATGCGTCGATGGGCTTCCTGTCGGTGTTCATCTTCTGGCTTGTGGGTCTGGTGGTTACCATGATCATCCAGAGTTCGGCGGCCACGTTCGCCATCTGCCTGGTGATGTTCGCCAAGGGCTGGATTGACTTCGACCTGGCCTGCGCCGTGGTGCTCGGTTCGGCCGTGGGCACCACCATCACGCCGCTGCTGGCCTCGCTGAGCGGCAATGTGGCCGCCAAACGCGCCGCCATCGGCCACCTGATGTTCAACGTGTTCGGCTCGCTGTGGTGCCTGACGCTGTTCTATCCGTTCATCACCATGATCACCTCGCTGTGCGAGGCCATAGGCCAGGGCAACCCCAACGACCTCTACAACTTTGTGACCGGCCTGGAGAAGACCGACCCGCTGATCTACAACAACCTGTTCAACAACACCCTGCCGCTGGACCATCCCGCCCAGGGCCGCATATCGGCCGCCACCAAGAGCCTCATAGCCATGCAGGCTTCGGCATCGATCTGCCTGTCCATTTTCTACACCGTGTACAAGTTCATCAACCTGTCGATAATGATTTGGTTCACAAAGCTGTATGTGAAGATTGTGGAATGGATTGTGCCCGCCCGCAAGAAGAGCGACGACGAGTTCGGCCTGAAGTTCATCCAGGGCGGTCTGCTCAGCTCCTCGGAACTCAACATAGCGCAGGCTGAGAAGGAGATAGCCGTTTACGCCGAGCGCGTGGGCCGCATGATAGGCATGGCCCACGAGCTGATCCACACCAAGGAGAACAGCGAGGAGTTCAACAAACTGCTCAGCCGGATTGAGAAATACGAGGACATCTCGGACCGCATGGAGATTGAGATAGCCAACTATCTGAACCACACGGCCGAAGGTCGCCTCTCGAACGAAGGTAAGCTGAAGATTGCCGGCATGCTCAACATTATCAGCGAGATAGAAAGCATAGCCGACTGCTGTTACGGCATAGGCAAGATAATGGTGCGCAAGAGCGAGAGTCACGCCGAGTTCACCGACGAGATCTACGCCAACATCGACGCCCTCTACAAGTATCTGACCGAGGCCAACGACCTGATGGTGAGCCTGCTGCAGAACATAGAGAACATAGACGAGCGCACCCTGATGAGCAGCTACAACAAGGAGCGCGAAATCAACAACATGCGCAACCAGCTGCGCTCGGCCAATGTGAACAACATCAACGAGCACAAGTACCAGTACCAGGCCGGCATCTACTACATGGACGTGGTGAGCGACATAGAGCGCACGGGCGACTACATAATCAACGTTACCGACACCGTCAAGGACATGTTCCGCCGCCAGAACCCGGTGACCCGCTGATGCCGTGAGCCCGACCCCCGGGATTTATAAGTTGTATAAGGCTTATAAATCCGAGAGAATAACACAGCCCCCACCATAGTAAGACATATTCCCTCAAAGTAAACAGAAGCCATGATTTATGTCAAATCATGGCTTCTGTTAATCCTCTATCGTTGAAATTTACCACCAGCCAGGTGGTAAATTCAGATGGTGGTGGTAAATTGCGTATGTTATCATGAAAACAAAATATGCCTCCAATAGTTTCTATATATGTAGATTTATTCGTAACTTTGCAAAATAAACAGACAACGGTATGGATAAACCTATTTTTAAGCTCGTAACTCTCCCGGAGGCCAATGCTTTCTTGGAAAGTCTTGCCCCGGATGTACTTCGCAAGGTGTTCTACAACATCCGTAAGGTAGCCGGAGGCGTCAAGGATTCAGACCTGTTCAAGAAGCTCGGCGACTCTGATATTTGGGAGTTCCGTACATCTTGGCAAGGAATGGCATATCGCTTGTTTGCCTTTTGGGATAAGGATGGTGAAACCCTTATTGTCGCTACCCACGGGCTTGTGAAGAAAACCCAAAAGACCCCTAAAAGCGAAATAAGACATGCGCAAGCAATAAGAAAAGAATATTTAGACACCAAAGACAAATAAAATATGGCACAGATGAAAGTAACGACCTTTGAGGAACTACAAGACCGCTATATCGGCAAGGTAGGGACACCGGAGCGTGACGCATACGAAGCTGAAGTGAGAGAGGCAATACAAAGTTACCATATAGGAGAAGCAATCAAGGCGGCAAGAAAAGAACGCAATATGACCCAAGACCAGTTAGCGGAACTCATGGGAGTTAAGAAGGCACAGGTTAGCCGAATTGAGAGAGGATGTAATCCCACTCTCAATACCATAACAAGGGCTTTTAAAGCTCTTGGAATAGCAGTTTCTCTCAACTGTGGAAATATGCAAATTGCTTTAAGTTAAACAAAGATCAGTAGTCATTCCACAAATAGGATTATGGCAGGAATGAAACTCCGGTGCTTATAGGCCCAGAACCTTGTACTATGTTCCGGGGAATATGAAATATTGGCGGCCCGTCATTTGATTGACGGGCCGCTGTTTTTTTAAGGCCATGGGGCGTTTATTGCGATGTGTGGGGGCGTTTTTTGCGATTTCAAGGGACGGGGTCGTAGCCTGAGCCTCCCCAGGGGTGGCAGCGGAGAATGCGTCTGACGGCCAGATATGAGCCTCTGATGGGGCCGTACTTGGCCAGGGCCTGGAGGGCATAGGTGCTGCACGAGGGCGTGAAGCGGCAGCACCGCGGCAGCAAGGGCGAAATCAGGGTCTTGTAGACGCGGATGTGCATCGACAGGAGAATGACCAGGATGTTGTCGGCGAATGGTTCCGGATCCCGGGCAAAGTGCGGAATCATGGGTTTGAACTTTCTGGCGGGCATGGCGAGGAGGGGAGTTGTGCGAGGAGGCGTCGCATGGAGGCCACAATTCGCGTGTAAGGCTCGAGACGGTTGGCAACGTAGACGA